>NZ_JARFIS010000064.1:0-472 GCF_029076575.1 Faecalibacterium sp. DFI.5.82 | reverse complement strand
CAATGATTTCAATATCAATTTTACCTATCCAAAGAAAATCGTTAATTCCATCATCGAAGCTGAACATTTGGCTGGTAGAGAACGCTTTCGTTATAAAAAGGCCGGTATTTTGATGGGGGCAAATGCAACCGGAAAAACCAGTCTCGGTAAAGCTCTTCTCCGTATTTTCGGATACATTTCCTCTGGAAATTCTTCGCTTTTATATGATATGGTTTCCGGTGAGCATGGAACTTTTTGTATCGATTTTGTCAACGGCGATTATCGCTTGCAGCGCTTCTATGCCACTATTATTCCTGCTAAAACTACAGTAAATATTCGTTATGAAACCGCTGACATTGGCACCATGGACTCTTCCGAGAAGTGCATTGACAAGCTGACTGATCATACTACTGAAGCTACGCAAACACCCACATCCCTAAAAAATTGTGTTGGCAGGTTCCAATATCGTTTTGCCTATCCCGAAATCGAAAAA
>NZ_JARFIS010000639.1:0-305 GCF_029076575.1 Faecalibacterium sp. DFI.5.82 | reverse complement strand
CTGACCTGAAAACGGCGGTATCCGAAGCCGTCACCAACTGCATCGTCCACGCCTACCCCGACCGGGTGGGGCCCATCACCATGACAGTCTCCGTTTATCCGGGGCGGGTGGTCAGGATCGGGATCGCAGACAAAGGGGTCGGCATCCCGGATATCCCCAGAGCGATGGAGCCACTCTTCACCACCGGCAACCCGGAGGAGCGCTCCGGTCTCGGTTTTGCGGTCATGCAGAGCTTTATGGATAAAGTCAGTGTGCGCTACGCTCCCGGCCGGGGCACGGGGGTCATTCTGACAATGCTTCTGGAG
>NZ_JARFIS010000638.1:0-305 GCF_029076575.1 Faecalibacterium sp. DFI.5.82 | reverse complement strand
ATGATGAACTGGCCCGGCTTTGCCTTTTTGGCAATGATCGGGGCTTCAATGACCATCTTTGTCACGGTGGGGTTCAGCGCGACCTTTTCAGTGATCTTGTACATTGCGGTTGCTCCTTTTTCTGGCAAAATCTTGGCACAAAAACACGTCTGCCCGCCCGCGCGGCATAGCAGACGTGTTTTTGTGCAACTTTTTGACAAGTTTATTAGAACCTCTTTAAGAAGGGAACGCAACCGAATTTTCTTTGTGTCTGCCGCCGCAAAGCTGAAACATTTCGGTTTCGGATTTGTTTTTGAAAAACAGGC
>NZ_JARFIS010000637.1:0-305 GCF_029076575.1 Faecalibacterium sp. DFI.5.82 | reverse complement strand
CACATCAATGGCATTGTCTCGGTTGGGCTTGGCGATATCGTCACGGAAGGGCAGATTCAGCACCTTGTCCATGTGGCGCAGCTGCCAGTTGTCGGCCTTCTGGCCCGCCAGACGGGAGCAGTGGATGCGGCTCTGCTGACCGGCACCCACGCCGATGGTCTGGCCGCCTGCGGTGTAGCAGACACTGTTGGACTGGGTGTATTTCAGGGTGATGAGGGCAATGATCAGGTCCCGCTTCTGCTCCTCGGTCACGCTCTTGTTCTCGGTGACACAGTTGGTCAGCATGGTGTCGGCGTTGATGGTCA
>NZ_JARFIS010000636.1:0-305 GCF_029076575.1 Faecalibacterium sp. DFI.5.82 | reverse complement strand
GACTGTGATATGAGCGGGGAAGCGGAGAAGACGGAGCGGGCCTATGTCTATATGGTGCGCTGCGCAGGCGGCCAGCTCTACACGGGCTGGACAAATGACCCGGCCAGCCTCCTGCACGCCCACAAGAGCGGGAAGGGGGCCAAGTGCACCCGTGCGCTGGGGGCACAGCGGTTCGCGTATCTGGAACGGTGCACAGACAAATCTGCCGCCCTGCGCCGGGAAGCAGCCCTGAAAAAGCTGACCAAAGCGCAGATGGAAGCCCTGTGCGCCGAATGGGCGGAGAAGAACCTGCCCCGGCTCGCGCT
>NZ_JARFIS010000635.1:0-305 GCF_029076575.1 Faecalibacterium sp. DFI.5.82 | reverse complement strand
ATAGCCCTTGAGGTACCGGCCCCTGGCTACGAAGGAAACGTAGCAGTTGATCATTGAAAACTAAATATAGAAAAAAGGAGATGTATTGCATGGGCACTTATCAAGCGCCGCAAGTTCCGCAACCAGGTGTCACATTTGGAGATGAACGGCTCGTTGATCCATGGGCAGTAACCATGCTCCAGAATACCTGTAGTAATCTTCAGGTGCAAAACATGGCGTTGCAGCAAGAGAACGCCGCTTTGAAAAACAGAAGCCAATATCTACAGCAGCAGAGGGAGAATCCGCTTTGTAAAGCAGCTAATCGC
>NZ_JARFIS010000634.1:0-305 GCF_029076575.1 Faecalibacterium sp. DFI.5.82 | reverse complement strand
CATTGCGCTGGGTCTTGTGCTGAATCGGAAGCTGTATATCCTGCTCATCACCCATTATTTCGGTGCAACGTGGCAGATGCCGTGGGGCTGTCTTGCCGTGATCGTCGTATTCGTGCTGGCGGCTGTGGTGCTGGCAGTATATAACCCGGTCAGGCAAATCCTCATGCAGCCCATTACTGCAACCATCAGTGAATTATAAGCCAGAATAACAGATGCCCACCAGCTTATGGCGAAAAACATAGGTCGGTGGGCATCGTGTTCTTTATAAGGGCTTAATCTTCCAGTCTGCCGTGGTCACAGCCGAG
>NZ_JARFIS010000633.1:0-305 GCF_029076575.1 Faecalibacterium sp. DFI.5.82 | reverse complement strand
GGCTAGAGTAGTAAGGAAAGCCAAGATACGGAGTACAGTACTGATTTTCAACGGTTTGGCCATATTGGTGTGTTTCAAAGCTCCAGGCACCGCCGAAGTAATCTTCTGATCCGTTACCGCAAATGGTTGTATAATACGTGACTCCATCGATGTAGAATTTCATCTCACCTTCTCCGTACCAGTAGCGTTCGAGGCTTGTAAGCGCAAGATAAGTTCCAACGTACTGGCCTTTCCCTTTGATGTTGTCGAGGACAACGTAGTCTTTTGCCTTTTCCGTTATACGCTGACGACGCCTCTGGGCATGG
>NZ_JARFIS010000632.1:0-305 GCF_029076575.1 Faecalibacterium sp. DFI.5.82 | reverse complement strand
CAAAATGCAGGGGCGGGGCACCTTTGTCAGCAAGCCCCGCATCCATCGTAAGTTTGCCAGCGGCAGAGGAACTGCCAGCTTTACGGAGACCTGCTAGGAGTACGGCAGGGTGCCGGGCGCCCGGCTGCTGAACCGTCAGATCGTGCCGGTGCGTAAGGATGAGGAAGCCTTCTTCCATGTAGGCCCGGAAGCCTTGCTCATCTTTATCCAGCGTCTGCGCACTGCCGATGGTCAGCCGGTGTTTCTGGAAAATCTGTTCCTGCCTTACGAGCCTTATAAGAGCCTGATGGGCAAGAATCTCAATG
>NZ_JARFIS010000631.1:0-305 GCF_029076575.1 Faecalibacterium sp. DFI.5.82 | reverse complement strand
GCCCAGTCTGCTGCCGAGACCGCAGCTAAGGTTGCAATCGATCATGGCATGAAGACTGTTGAAGTCTACGTCAAGGGCCCCGGCGCTGGCCGTGAGACCGCTATCCGAGAGCTGCAGGCTACCGGCCTGGAAGTCACCCTGATCAAGGACGTGACTCCCATCCCCCACAACGGCTGCCGTCCACCGAAGCGCCGTCGTGTCTGATCGAAGGAGGAAATTGAATTATGGCAAAGAATACGCAGCCTATCGCAAAGCGTTGCAAGGCCCTGGGCATTTCTCCTGCGGTCATGGGATATGCAAAGAAG
>NZ_JARFIS010000630.1:0-305 GCF_029076575.1 Faecalibacterium sp. DFI.5.82 | reverse complement strand
TAACAGTTATCGGTCATACCCGCCGTACATCTCACGGCGGTCGGCAATGACAAAACCGCAGGCAAGGGCATTGTTCAGGCTGTATTGATTCTCCGGGCTGTCGGTGGCCCCGATGCCCACGATGCCGGGCCGGACAAGTGGCAGCGCCGCTTCCAGCAGCTTCCGCTGCAGGCCGTTGCCCCGCCAGTCCGGGTGTACCACTGCGCTGTCCGCATTGGCCCAGTGCTCCCACTCCTCCCGGGGCACCCCCAGGAAGGCCGCATAGTTGTGTGCGCTCCGGCCGCAGTAGCGCAGGATAAAGTACG
>NZ_JARFIS010000063.1:0-474 GCF_029076575.1 Faecalibacterium sp. DFI.5.82 | reverse complement strand
CTGCCAGCAGCAGATCCTTCAGCAGGTCGTTGAACCAGCCGGTGGAGAGCTTCTCCCGCAGGGAAGCAAACAGCTTGTCGGTGTGTAGCAGCAGGGCCGGGTCGCCGGTATGGAGCCAGCCGGTGGCGGCATAGATGGCATCCAGCACGCCGTCGGGCAGGTTGCCCGGGCGCTCCAGGGAGGCAATCTCCATGGCGTTCAGGCTGGCCAGCAGCAGTTCCTCGGGGATGCCCCCTGCCAGCAGGTCGGTCACAGCCTGTTTCACGCCAGCTGCAAATTTGGGGGCAGTCTCTGCAGTGGCCCCCCGCAGCACCAGCTCCAGCGTGGGCTGCAGGGTGCTGTCGTCAAAGCCAAGGTCAATCTCCGCACCCAGCTTCTGCTCCAGCAGAGCTGCCTTCAGCGGGGACTGGTTGGTGCCCAGCAGGGCATCCAGCAGGATCTCCACGCCCCGCTGGCGCTCCCGGTCAGCAAACG
>NZ_JARFIS010000629.1:0-305 GCF_029076575.1 Faecalibacterium sp. DFI.5.82 | reverse complement strand
GATCTATAACCAGCTGGCTGACCGTTCGATGCTGATTGTGGCACACCGCCTTTCCACTATCCGTGACTGCGACCTGATTTTGGTCATGGATCACGGCCAGATCGTGGAACGCGGCACCCATGACGAGCTGCTGGCAAAGCAGGGCAAGTATTACGAGCTCTGGAACCTGCAGCAGGGCATCTTCCGCCGTAAAAAGGAAGAGCCTGCACCCGGTGCCCCCGCGGCAGTTGTTGAAGAAGACGACGATGGCGAGGCAATGACCTATTAAGTTGCAGCCGAGTGCGCACTCGGTTACATAAATGATC
>NZ_JARFIS010000628.1:0-305 GCF_029076575.1 Faecalibacterium sp. DFI.5.82 | reverse complement strand
GCGGGACCTTTACAGCTCTGTATGTCCGGACTCCGGATTCGGATCAGATGGGACAAGAAGATCGTCGGCGCTTGCAGCAGCATATTCGTATGGCAGAGCAGGCAGGTGCCGACATTTCTACGATCTACGGGGATGACATTCCGCAGCAGATCGCAGAGTTTGCCCGCATCTCCGGCATTACAAAAATCGTGCTGGGGCGCTCCAGCGTACATCGCCGCCATTTCTGGAGTGGAACGTCACTGACTGAAAAATTGACGATGACTGCGCCTAATCTGGATATTTACATCATCCCGGATGCTTCTGCA
>NZ_JARFIS010000627.1:0-305 GCF_029076575.1 Faecalibacterium sp. DFI.5.82 | reverse complement strand
GTCAGGCGCTGCTTCTGGCCGCCGGACAGGTTCCGGCCGCCCTGCTCCACAGGCTCGTCCAGCCCAAGGGGCTTTGCCCTGACAAAATCCGCAGCCTGTTCGGTCTCCAGTGCGTCCCACAGGTCAGCGTCCGCCGCGTTCTTGTTGCCCCACAGCAGGTTGGAGCGGATGGTGCCGCCAAACAGCTGGGCTTTCTGCATCACGACCGCCACACTGCCGCGCAGATCCGCGCGGGGGTACTCCTGCGCCGGACGGCCCAGGATCTCCACGGTGCCCTCCGTGGCATCGTAGAAGCGGGGGATCAG
>NZ_JARFIS010000626.1:0-305 GCF_029076575.1 Faecalibacterium sp. DFI.5.82 | reverse complement strand
AACGGCGGCTGTCCGTCCAGCCGCCGTTTTCTTTGTTTGCGCGCCATGGGCGCGCTCTAACGGGTGTAAGTCCCGAACACGCCCAGATAGTGGGAAGTGTATATCCGAACAGCAAGGGTGTCCACCGTGAGGTGGAATCTGAAGGAAGCTGTAAGCAAATCTCCGGTCCGACGGACAGAAATCACATATAAGGGTAGGCTACGAGAGATAAGTTGGCAAAGAACAACGAAATCTAATAACTATCACTTTTGTAGTAGCAGAGTAAATGTGGCGGATATATGGAGAGAAAGAGCGAGCACCTTAAG
>NZ_JARFIS010000625.1:0-305 GCF_029076575.1 Faecalibacterium sp. DFI.5.82 | reverse complement strand
CGAGGATGCCGGTCTGGATGCCAAAGAGCTGCCCGGCTGTTCCGAGGAAAACTGGAAAGCCCTGGCCGATGTCATTGACGTACTGGTCCCGGCTTCCTGCGAGTATTGATCGTTCCGTCTGCCCCTGAATGCAAGAGACATAAAAATAAGCCCGACGTTGTCGGGCTTATTTTTATGTGCAGATCTTCTTCAGGGTGTACTGGCGGGTGCCCATACCGATCTTTTCGGCCTGATCCAGCGTTGCCTTCCACTCGACATTGGGGTTGGAATCCGTGACGGTGTCGTGGTGGCAGTTCCAGCCGGGC
>NZ_JARFIS010000624.1:0-305 GCF_029076575.1 Faecalibacterium sp. DFI.5.82 | reverse complement strand
GGTAACAAAGGTCTGCCCGGCGGCCTGGATGCGGGCCACACAGCCGTTCCGGGTGCGGAGCACCTCCACCTCTGCCGGGCTGCAGCCAGCTCCTCCTCGCCGGAAGCGCCTTTCATGGCAAGGAAGCTGCCACCCACCTTGACCAGCGGTAAGCAGTACTCGGCCAGCATGGGCAGAGCCGCCACCGCACGGGCAGAGGCCAGATCAAACTGCTCCCGCCATGCTTTGCGGGCGGCTTCCTCGGCGCGCTCCTTGGTGTGACAGTGCCCTGCGCAACGTGGTGCGCATCTACCCCTACGATGTGG
>NZ_JARFIS010000623.1:0-305 GCF_029076575.1 Faecalibacterium sp. DFI.5.82 | reverse complement strand
CAGCCTTTCTTTCTCAGCATTTTCCACACCGCAACAAAATAGCTGGCGGTCAGCGGATCACGGAGCAGGACATGGAACTCATCGAAATAGCACCATGTCGCCACGCCCTCCCGTAAGTTGGTATCTACCGCCTGGGACACAAATTCATTTGTGATGTGCATGGCGATCTTGCGGAGGTTTTCGCCCATGTTTTTCAGCACGATACACACCACCCGGCTGTCGGTTTTCACATTCGTGGGATGGTTAAACAGGTTGAGGGAGCCGGTGCAGTAGAGCTCAAGGGCGTGTGGCAACCGCCCTTGAGC
>NZ_JARFIS010000622.1:0-305 GCF_029076575.1 Faecalibacterium sp. DFI.5.82 | reverse complement strand
GAAAGCCGAAAAGTATATCTCTATGTCCATGGCAAAATGGGATGCAAAAGAAGAAGCCCTGCCGTTTGCAGAACTTGCCTGCCCAGCAGGATATCAGGTTCTTGCTGTTGATTTGCCCGAACATGGAGAGCGCAGGGGCAGCTCCGAGAAGCTGCTGCCGTGGGTGGCGGTTCCAGAGTTGGAAGCGGTCTATTCCTATGCTGCAGAGCGTTGGAAGAATGTTTCGCTGCGGGCTAAGGAGGACCATGCCCAGCTGGAGCGCAAGGGCTTCCTGCTGGTGGACAGCGGTGCCACCTATCTGGACG
>NZ_JARFIS010000621.1:0-305 GCF_029076575.1 Faecalibacterium sp. DFI.5.82 | reverse complement strand
GTTGATAATATTATTTCTGCTATCGGGACTTCTTTTTGTGGGAGCCGAAGTTGGAAACATGGTTCACCGTGCAAACGGTGAAGTTAAAGCGCCAATAACCGGAACAGAAGAAAGTTTAAAAGATTTGGATTATGAAGATGCAAGGTTGCTGTTTATAAGCGAGGGCTTTGAATACGTTCAGCTTGTAAACAAGCATGATTTGAGTGTAGGTCTCTTGAAAAGAGAAGGGAAAGTTGAGTCGATTTCGATAAATGGTGAAACGAACTTTAGTAAGGGAAGTTGGTTTCCACCGGATGCAATAGTGA
>NZ_JARFIS010000620.1:0-306 GCF_029076575.1 Faecalibacterium sp. DFI.5.82 | reverse complement strand
CAGAGCGCAAAAGATCACCAGATCCTCTGCATCACCCACACAGCGCAGATCGCTGCACTGGCCGACTGCCATCTGCTCATCCATAAGAATATCACGAATGAGCGAACCTATACCGAGATCCACCAGCTGGATACCGAAGGCAGAGTGGACGCGCTGGCGCATATCATTTCCGGTGACCATGTCTCGGAGCTTTCCCGTGCCAATGCTCGAGAGATGCTGGGGCTGGCCGAGCATGAAACCGGTGATTGACAACCCTGCTGCTTTGTGCTAAACTTATTTTTGTTGAAAGACGTTGAAGGGTACAAG
>NZ_JARFIS010000062.1:0-475 GCF_029076575.1 Faecalibacterium sp. DFI.5.82 | reverse complement strand
CCCGGGTACGCTCCTCGCGGGGGTGGGCAAAGAAGTCGTGGGAAGGGGCCTGCTCCACCACCACGCCGTTCTCCATGAATACCGTCTTGGAGGAGACGTTGCGGGCAAAGCCCATCTCGTGGGTGACCACCAGCATGGTCATGCCCTCTTCGGCCAGCTTCCGCATGACCGAGAGCACCTCGCCGGTCAGCTCCGGGTCAAGGGCACTGGTGGGTTCATCAAAGTAATTGATCTCAGGGTCGGTGGCAAGGGCGCGGGCAATGGCAACGCGCTGCTGCTGTCCGCCGGAAAGCTGGCGGGGATAGTAGTCGGCCCGGTCGGCCAGACCGACCTTTTCCAGCATCCGTCTGCCGATCTCGTCTGCCTGCTCCTTTGGCATCCTGCGGGCAATGTCGGCCCGGGAGATCCTGCCAAGATCGAAGGATTCGCCGTCGAACACCAGAGTGCCGCTGTCAGCGGTCTCCAGAAAGTTCAG
>NZ_JARFIS010000619.1:0-306 GCF_029076575.1 Faecalibacterium sp. DFI.5.82 | reverse complement strand
CGGTGAGTAATGTGCTGTCTGATCCGGTGGATATTCAGAATGTTGTATCATCAGTTTACCAGCGAAATGGTCAAACAATTCTCTGACATTCTGCTCTGCATTTTCATGGCGTTGTGATATAACAGCGATATATCCGTCTGTTGTGCTACCTTGGGTTAGCACGCCAAGGCAATACTGATAATACGAATTACCAACATTAGGTGTTTGCAGACCCTGGAGGAAAGAATTTCGTGCAGAAGGAGTGACCAAATTAACATTATCATATTCTTGTACACTTTTGGCAAGTGAAGCAACTTATTTTTCGGC
>NZ_JARFIS010000618.1:0-306 GCF_029076575.1 Faecalibacterium sp. DFI.5.82 | reverse complement strand
CCTGTCTGATCTGGGCATTTGAGCATAGCGAAACGGAGCAGGATCTTGTTCGTAATGCTGCCCGTATTCTGGCTGAGATGTGCATCAAAGGAGATCCCGATGTCCATGCCTACCTTTTCAAAAGGCAGTATATGCCAGAACAGGCCTATGGAATTTTGGATCAGTGTTTCGACGACCTAAAACAGGAGCCTAAGAACACCGCTGCCAAGCAGCTGCTGCTTTATACACTGCAATATTGCCAGGAGATCCCGCAGCATATCGTATGGCAGTATTGCCGGGAGCCTGGGCCTCACGATCCGGACATTT
>NZ_JARFIS010000617.1:0-306 GCF_029076575.1 Faecalibacterium sp. DFI.5.82 | reverse complement strand
TATTTCCGGCGGCAGAACAAGAAGCGGAACATCTTTCTTGTCAGCGCGGGATTTTTCCGGTATACTGGGGGACAAATGGAGGATCGGCTGGAACACGGCAGCCAGCTGCACAAAAG
The DNA here is from genome assembly GCF_029076575.1 of Faecalibacterium sp. DFI.5.82. Taxonomy (NCBI): domain Bacteria; kingdom Bacillati; phylum Bacillota; class Clostridia; order Eubacteriales; family Oscillospiraceae; genus Faecalibacterium; species Faecalibacterium sp. DFI.5.82. Next base: position 190 of record NZ_JARFIS010000617.1, on the reverse strand, counting down.
AGATGGAATACAGAACATGGAAAAAGCAGAACGGCGCAGGGGAGAGCATCCGCACCTCCATGCTGGGCTATGGCTGTATGCGGTTCCCCACCACACCGGAGGGAGCCATTGACGAGCCCCGGGCCGAAGCGCTGCTGAACGCCGCGCGGGATGCAGGCGTGTACTATTTTGACACCGCCTACCCCTACCA
>NZ_JARFIS010000616.1:0-306 GCF_029076575.1 Faecalibacterium sp. DFI.5.82 | reverse complement strand
CACTTGCTTCTGGTAGTGTTCCTGACAGGCTCTTGCGGTGAGCTTGATGTCTACCAGTGATTTGTTCTGCTTGATCCGCTCAATCATGATATGTACAACGGGGATGCGGGTGTAGTTTTCAAGAATCCGCCATGCCGTAGCGGAGTGTACGTCATCAAAGAGAATGATCGCCGTAATTTTCTGCATGACTTCATAATCAAGGTTTTTGAGCGTGGCGCACAGCTTGTACGGGTCGGAGTTTTCACAGTCCACCACCAATACGGTCTTCTCGATGTCATCTATGAAGTCGTAGATATTGTTTTTTAC
>NZ_JARFIS010000615.1:0-306 GCF_029076575.1 Faecalibacterium sp. DFI.5.82 | reverse complement strand
CTACAACGTGCGTGGCATCATCATAATTGCACTGGCTCTTGCCACGGCGGGCTTTGGCTGGATGGCGGCCTGCGGCGTTTCCAAGAGGTAATCGTGCAGGCAGATGGGCCAGCTGGCCGACCTTGCCAACAGCATGGACGGCGGCAAGGGCCTGCCGGTGGAGATGCTGGCCGACCTGACCCACCAGAAGACGAAAAAAACGCTCAAGCGGCTGAAAAAAAGCATCCGTAAGGGCTGGCTGAATGCATGGCTGGATGAGAAAACGGAGACTGTGTACCTGACGGCGCGGTAATCCTCCGCCGTCAG
>NZ_JARFIS010000614.1:0-306 GCF_029076575.1 Faecalibacterium sp. DFI.5.82 | reverse complement strand
CAACTCACCATAGGCAGGAACATTCATTTCCAAGCGGAGTGCTTCCGCGCCGGTCTTGCGGGAGAGTGTAAAGTAACCATCCTCCACTTCAAAGGACAGGCAGGACAGCCCTTCATCATTGTCCAGCTCCCAAGTCATTCTTTTTGCAAATAATTCCATTGGCTTACCTCATATCAACGCTATCATACTCAGCCCTCATAACTACTCCTAGGTCATTTCACAAAGAACCAGCTTGTCTTTCTCATCGCTGAGAAATGCCCGATTTCCCCATACATCCAGCACATGGAAGGAAGCGTATCCACGGGG
>NZ_JARFIS010000613.1:0-306 GCF_029076575.1 Faecalibacterium sp. DFI.5.82 | reverse complement strand
GGTCTATACGGAGCCGAAACCTTTGCACAAGTCTGGAAAATCTGAGGCTGCTTCAAAAATGACACCCGAAGTTTATGCACCAGCAAAGGAGACTCCGGCAGACGAATTGCCGCAGCCCGATAACGCAAATGCGGAAGTGATTCCGGACACTGCGCAGATGGAGCATATCCTTGAGCTGCCCAAAGCGACCTGTCTGCTTCTCTCTTTGGAAAAAAATGCTGGCCTTTCTGCAAATAGTTCCAGTGAGCTGACATATAAGGGAAAGGAATTCCTTCTTGACGCTTATCAGATAGCGCTGAAAAATAA
>NZ_JARFIS010000612.1:0-306 GCF_029076575.1 Faecalibacterium sp. DFI.5.82 | reverse complement strand
GCTGGACCGGGCCGAAAGCGCACGGATGCGGCCCGCCCTTGAGGCGCTGTGCGGCAAGAGCCTGTTCTTTACCACCGGGGATGCCACCGCCTTTTGCAGCTACGTCCTGCCGGAGCAGGGCAGCAGGGTGACCATTGAGGACCCCGAACGCCTGCTGCTGAATCAGATCCCGCTGGAGCCGGTGGTGCAGTTTTATCTCGACGCGCCCACGCGGGATACGGTGCGGGCGCACCTTGAATTTTTGTACGGCGAGGACCGCGTCACACCGGAGGTACCGGGGCCTGCCGGTCTGCTGCGGGATGCCCG
>NZ_JARFIS010000611.1:0-306 GCF_029076575.1 Faecalibacterium sp. DFI.5.82 | reverse complement strand
TTTGCACTTTTTCGCAGAAGCTGTTGAAAACCCGGTGGAAACTGTTGAAAATCCGTTTTCTTTTCCACAGTTTCCCACACCGGCTTTTGGGCCGTTCTGCCCGTAAAATGCGTCACAAATAGCTCCCCCGCAGGGGAGCCGCACCGGAGTTACAAACCCCTGTTTCCTCAGATATCAAAGATCTCGCAGTCGTCCACGACCTTTTTGCAGGCAGCCAGAACGTTCACCATGGTATCGTGGGGGTCTGCACCCTCAGCAAACTCGACCTTCATCTTCTGGGTCATAAAGCTGACGGTTGCCTGTGCC
>NZ_JARFIS010000610.1:0-306 GCF_029076575.1 Faecalibacterium sp. DFI.5.82 | reverse complement strand
CACGGCACCATACGCGCCGCCGAAACCGGCCCATGCAAAGCTGACGATGCCGAACACGCTGGAATTGGGGTCACGGGCCAGCACCACGCCCACCACGCTGACGCAGATGATGGTCTGGCGGGCGGCAAACAGGCTCTGGCGTTCGGTCAGCTTCATGTGGCCGAACTCCTGCAGGATGTTCTGGGAGACGCAGGACGCGGCAGCAAGCATCTGGCTGTCGGCGGTGGACATGGTGGCGGCAAGGATGCCCGCCAGGATCAGGCCCGCCAGCACGGCTGCCAGAATGCCGTGCTGTGCAATGAGGTT
>NZ_JARFIS010000061.1:0-475 GCF_029076575.1 Faecalibacterium sp. DFI.5.82 | reverse complement strand
CCTGCCGCTGCAGAAGCTCCCGCAGCCGAGGCAATGCCCGCACGCAAGACCGCAAAGTCCGCTGTCAAAACGGAGAAAGCCCCCAAAACGGAAAAGACCGCCCACAAGGGCCGTCCCCCGCTTTCCCCTGAGATCTACGTTGAATTTGCCGGTAAGCAGTATAACATCCCCGATCTTGTGGACCGCGCCAAGGCTGATTACCGCCTGACCCACAAAGTGGGCGAGCAGTCCTGCAAGATCTACGTCAAGCCTGAGGAAGAGGCCGCCTACTATGTCGTCAACAAGGTCGGCGGCAAGCTGCCTCTGTAAAGACTGCGTTTCTGTTTTTCATCGCACAGAAAAAGACCAGAGCTGTTCTGCCAAGTGGCAGTTCAGTTCTGGTCTTTTGTTTTACAATGTTACAAAACCATACGCTCTTCCCTGACGCGGAACGCGGGCTCTTACTTCAGGAACTTGTGCACGGCGCGGGCCACGA
>NZ_JARFIS010000609.1:0-306 GCF_029076575.1 Faecalibacterium sp. DFI.5.82 | reverse complement strand
TACATTATTGGGCGTCTGGAACAGCCCGAAGCCCATACCACAGAGTGCCATTCGCCAGATGATATTCCATTCTGCCGGATGGGGGGGAAGCAAATAGAGTGTGAATAGGCCGGTAGCGAAGATGGCCATGCCGATGCCTCCCAGCAATCCGGGATGTACTTTCTCTACCAGTCTGCCTGCAAGTGGTGCGGTCAGGATGGTAGCCAATGGCCAGGGGGTAAGTAGCAAACCGATCTGTACGGCGCTGTATCCCAATATATTCTGCATAAAAAACGGTAAGGAAACCATAGCCAGCATCTGGGCGGT
>NZ_JARFIS010000608.1:0-306 GCF_029076575.1 Faecalibacterium sp. DFI.5.82 | reverse complement strand
ACCCGCTACGACCGGGTGGAGCGCATCGACCTGGTGGAGATGGATCCCCAGGTGGTGGAGGCCTGCCGCGCCTACCTGCCCGGCAACGCCTGCCGGATGGATGACCGCCGGGTGCACATCGATTTTGAGAACGCCCTCAAGTTCATCCGCCAGTGCGAGGAGGAATACGACCTCATCATCGTGGACTCCTCCGACCCCTTCGGCCCCAGCGAGGGCCTGTTCCCCCGCGAGTTCTACGGCAGCTGCTTCAACGCCCTGACAGAGGACGGCATCATGGTCAACCAGCAGGGCAGCCCCTTCTACGCC
>NZ_JARFIS010000607.1:0-306 GCF_029076575.1 Faecalibacterium sp. DFI.5.82 | reverse complement strand
AGGGTCAAAGAAGCCGAAGACCTACGATTATAGCCTTTGTGAAGACACTCTTTAATGAATACCATCGTGAGCAATGCTCGGAAAGGAGGACATTGTAAATGAAAATCATCTATCGCCGGATTGTGCCGCCTTAGTTTCGGCAGCAGTCCCCATAATCATTACAACGAAAGGAGGTAAACGTCGCAATGCAGGATGAAGTCAACACCAAATTTGTTGCAATTATGATCAAGGGCGGCAAAATCTCAGCCGAGGTGCTGAAAAAGGCACTGGACAAGTTCGTGCAGGAGATTGAGAAGGCACAGAAGC
>NZ_JARFIS010000606.1:0-306 GCF_029076575.1 Faecalibacterium sp. DFI.5.82 | reverse complement strand
TCCGGGAAAAATTCAGCGCTCCCGGCATCATCAACAAAGCCCGGGCCGAGGCCATGATGGCCCGCTATGCCACCGACGCACCGGTGGATGCCGCCCGCAGGGCACTGGCCGACTACTGGCAGGAGCTGCTCTCGGGCTGGCAGCTGACCTCCGGCGAGGAAAAGCTGGACCGGATGGTGAGCCTGTGGAACCAGTATCAGTGCATGGTCACCTTCAACATGAGCCGCTGTGCCAGCTATTACGAGAGCGGCATCGGCCGCGGCATGGGGTTCCGGGATTACTGTCAGGATCTGCTGGGCTTCGTCC
>NZ_JARFIS010000605.1:0-306 GCF_029076575.1 Faecalibacterium sp. DFI.5.82 | reverse complement strand
ATGGGCATTCCTTTGTCTATGGCAGTTGTAGCCAGTGTACGCCTGAACTTGTGAGGGTGAACCTTCGGGATATTCAGACGCTTTCCCAGCTCACGAAGGCGTGTCTCCACTCCGCCAATCATCAATCGGTCAAAGGGAGCTTTCAGGGAAACAAACAAAGCTGGGTTTTCATCCGTTCGCCACTCAAGGTAGTTTTGAAGGTGGATTTTCGTCCTTGCGTCGAAATAGACCAATCGTTCTTTATTACCCTTGCCGATAACAACGCATTCGAGCTCATTGAAGTTGATGTCTTCGCGGTTTAGTGTG
>NZ_JARFIS010000604.1:0-306 GCF_029076575.1 Faecalibacterium sp. DFI.5.82 | reverse complement strand
TGCAATGTCCTTGGCACGGCCCAGCGCATCGGCGGCAAGGGCTTTTTCAAAGTTTGCATAGCGGTTGGGCGTGTCGTGGAAGCGTGCAAGGGTTTCGTGGAGGGTAGAGGCCGGATAATCTGCCAGCTGGTTCTGGAATTTGCCCAGAGTCTCGGCAACAGTGCGGAAGTCGGCCTCGCTGCCCACCTGCTGCAGGCAGATGGTGTCCTCTACAAAGTCGTAGGCACGCCACGCGCCGCCCTAGGCATCCAGATGGCAGGCCGCGCCGGACAGGGTGGGGATCACGTTCAGGGTCTCCCGTGCCGG
>NZ_JARFIS010000603.1:0-306 GCF_029076575.1 Faecalibacterium sp. DFI.5.82 | reverse complement strand
GCACTTTTTTCTCAAAGCTGATGAACATTGTCTTGTGAATGCTAAACTATTATACCAGAAAATTCCCACGTTGCCACCGGGCAAAACACCGAAGTTGTTTGATAAATTTTGTGCAATTCCCTTGAAATTTACCCAATTTTCCGCTATTATAAAATGGGAGAAAGTTCGAGAGGTTTTTTGTTTTGCAAAGCCATTTTTCCGCATCTGGGATACATGCTGTTATCCATTGAAATTTCCGGTGGAATTCCACCTGCGGAACGGGCCGGAGTTTCTCCCTCATGGATACAACAAAATACCACACCTTCC
>NZ_JARFIS010000602.1:0-306 GCF_029076575.1 Faecalibacterium sp. DFI.5.82 | reverse complement strand
GGAGATAATAAAGTATTCCTGGCAGCGTACCCCGTCCACGCCGATCCGCTTTAAGAGGGACTGCACCTCCTCCGTGTTGGTGGGGAAATGCAGCGTTTCCCCCACCAGATGCCCCGCTCTGTAAAGGGCAGGATTTGAAATGAAAGCCTCAAAAACAGACTCCATCAGCGTTTGCCCTGTCCCTTGACGGTCAGGATGCCCTCATGGGTGGTGGCGGTAATTCCCAGCCGCTGGGCCACGGCAATATCATTTTTCATGGCCTCGGTCATGGTGTGGCCGCAGACCACCAGCACATGGGAGCGGCGG
>NZ_JARFIS010000601.1:0-306 GCF_029076575.1 Faecalibacterium sp. DFI.5.82 | reverse complement strand
GGCGCTTTTAATCGGGAGGAACTTATCGTCGATGCTCAGTTCCTTATAGACCGCCTTCATCACGCGCTGGGAGTCATCGGTATCATATATGGTAAAGCTGCGGGGATAGCCGATGGATTCTGCCCAGCGGCGCAGGATGCGCACACAGGCCGAGTGGAAGGTGGAGGCAAACACCTCGTCTCCCTCTTCGCCGCCCAGCATATTGCGCAGGCGCTCCTTGAGCTCCACTGCCGCCTTGTTGGTAAAGGTGATGGCCATCACGTTCCAACTGCGAACAGCATTTTGCCGCAGCATCCCGTCCAGCCA
>NZ_JARFIS010000600.1:0-306 GCF_029076575.1 Faecalibacterium sp. DFI.5.82 | reverse complement strand
GCTTGCAACCGGGAGACATCGACTTCGATGCAGCGGATGGACGTGGGACCATCACGGTCGGCAGGAGCTTACAGCGCACCGACAAGGCTGCACTGGAAAAGACCGACCCGAATCAGATCTACCACATCTTCCCCGACCAGCGTGAGGGCAGCAGCTCCGCACTGGTGCTGAAGAAGCCGAAAACCAAGAAATCCAGCCGTACCCTTGATCTGACGAGACCCTTGAAAGAGGAACTGCTGGCTTGGCTGGAAAAGCTCCGGCAGGATGAGCTTGCCATGGATGGCAGGTATCGCAACTGCGGTCAGC
>NZ_JARFIS010000060.1:0-476 GCF_029076575.1 Faecalibacterium sp. DFI.5.82 | reverse complement strand
CCATTGGCAAGGTGCAGACCCTGCGTGAGCAGATCGAGCAGACCAATGCCGCCATTGAGAAAGCACAGCGTGAGTATGACCTGAACAAGGCTGCTGAGCTGAAATACGGCAAGCTGCCCGAGCTGCAGAAACAGCTGGAAGCGGAGGAAAAGCTGGCCAACGAGAAGAAGGAGGACAGCCTCCTGCGTGACCGCGTGACCGACGTGGAAATTGCCCGGATCGTGGCCCGCTGGACCGGCATCCCGGTGGAGAAGCTGGTAGAGGGTGAGCGCGAGAAGCTGCTGCATCTGGACGATGTGCTCCACAGGAGAGTCATCGGTCAGGACGAGGCCGTGACCAAGGTGAGCGAGGCCATCCTGCGCAGCCGCGCCGGGATTGCCAACCCCAACCGCCCCATCGGCAGCTTCCTCTTCCTCGGCCCCACCGGTGTGGGCAAGACAGAGCTGGCCAAGGCGCTGGCACAGGCTCTGTTTGAC
>NZ_JARFIS010000006.1:0-166416 GCF_029076575.1 Faecalibacterium sp. DFI.5.82 | reverse complement strand
TGTGAATTACTTTGTTTGGAATTGTTTAACGTGTTTTTCCAACACGAAAATAGGTTCCGTTACAAGTTTTTCGATATTGTTCAATTTTCAAGGTCCTGTGCGCCTCAGCCTTAGCGGCTGACGACTTGTTTATTTTACCACAGAAGTGATTTTTTGTCAAGTACTTTTTTCAGAAGCTTTTCGATCTTTTCGAACTTGTGGCTCGTTTTTCAACGTATCCATATTGGTTCTTTCGCTTTGCTTCTGCCGCTTTCAGAAGTCATTCTTTCCGGCGGCCCTTGGCGCTCAAGTATAATACCACATCCCCAGCCTTCTGTCAACACTTTTTTGCATCTTTTTTGAGTTTTTTCTATATTTCGCAAAATGAGTGCTTCCGGGCAGGTTTTGAACCCCTCCGAAATGGCCACGGCCATTTCGTCTCCCCTTTGCCAAGGGGAGAGCCCTTGCAGTTTCCGGAGCGGTGTTATATTATATAATTACATTATAGAGCGGAGGAGACCCCAACCATGATCCTTACGGTCAACATCGGCAACACACACATCACGATTGCCGGCTACGAACACGACACCCTGCAGTTCAGCGGGCGGCTGCATTCCAGCCCGGCCGCAACGGTGGACGAATACGCCATGAACCTGCTGAATCTGCTCTCCTTATATCAGGTTGCCCCCGAGCGGATCGAGGGCGGCATTCTGGGCAGTGTAGTGCCCGCACTGACAGGCCGGGTATTGGGTGCGCTACGGATGTTCTGCTCTGCCCGCTTCCTGACCGTTGGCCCCGGCCTGAAAAGCGGCATCAAGCTGCGGCTGGACAATCCGGCCCAGCTGGGCGCAGAACTGCTGTGCGGCGCGGTGGCCGCACTGGAAGAGGGGCCCGGACCGCTGGCAGTCATCTCGGCAGATACTGCCATCTCCATTATGGCAGTCAACGGCAAACAGGAGCTGGTGGGCGGTGTCATCCTGCCCGGGCCGCAGCTCTCCCTTTCCGCGCTGGTGCAAAAAACCGCCCAGCTGCCCCAGATCGACCTCTCCGCTCCAGCTTCCTCCTCGATCTTGGGCAAGAACACCTCTGCCTGCTTACAGAACGGTTTTGTGCTGGGCACCGCCGGGCTGCTGGACGGGCTGGCCGAGCGTTTTCAGGCAGAGCTTGGCCCGGATATCCGCTTTTATGCCACCGGCAACCTGCCCCGCACCATCCGGGAGGCCTGCCGCACGCCGATCGAATACCGGGAGTATCTGATCACGGACGGCCTATACCGCATCTGGCAGAAAAATCGGAAAGGGTAATATCAAAATCAAAAGGAGTCCTACACCATGAATTCCAAACTTGCATCTCTGCTCTGCTGTCTAATCATGCTCGTGAGCTTTTCCGGCTGTACCAAGGTCACACAGCTGGTGAAAGACGCGCAGCCAACCAAAGCGGAACTGCTCGCAGAAATCAACGAAGAGCATCGCCGTTATGAGGGCGGTTCCTCTGACCCAACTCCATACCTACGGCATTACGATGACCCCGCTGATGCCCAGAAATCAACCGATTATCTCACTGACACCTACAGCGAATACGATGCAGCCAAAGAATTAAATCCGGAAGAAGCCGAAGAAGATGTGAACTATCTCTTCGACGCATTCTATTATGATTTTGCCTTTTATGACTATTTTGGCGGACACGCTGTATTCGATCAGGCAAAGGCTGATACTCTGCAGGAAGTCCAAAGCAGGGACAGCCTGACCTGTGAAGATTTGCAGAAGATTCTGGTAAGTCATCTTACCTTTATCAAGGACGGTCACTTCAACATCAATCAGGACTATCCGTCGGAAAAAGACATTCCGTTTTTCTTCCGTCAGGTGATGTTTGTAAAAACGGATTCGAGCTATCAGAATGCCAATGGAAAAGTCGTTGCATCCGTGGACGATCATCCCGATCTGGATGAACTGTTCAAACGCTCCATTTCCAAAGAAGGATATCTTGTGTACTATCCTGTGCTGCTGAAAGAAGCAAAATTTGATGGAACCGAGTGGGACAAGCATGTGTGCGACGAGCAATTGACCGTGCACTATGCCGATGGCAGTACGGATGTATTGACAGCAGACACTTGGAGCCAGTATTACAAAGATCTCCCCAAAGGGCAGAATACCGACTTGCGCCAGACTGACGGGATCCCGGTGTTCCAGTTTAACCATTTTGACCCGTCCTTCCTGGAGGAGACCAATGATGCAGCGGCACAGATGAGCAATGCGGAGATCTCCATGCTGGACCTGCGCTCCAATGTTGGCGGCTATGAAGAAGTTGCGCATCAGTGGTTCAACCGATACAGCCACCAACGGGTATTTGGCACTGGAGTTCGTTATTCCGTTCTTCCAGCTTCTCTTGTCGCTTCACCTTCCACCTCAAAAACGCCCCGCGCAAGCAATGACAACATTCTAATCCTTCTAAGCGGAAAGTGCTCTGCATCTTGTGCGGAGATCACACTGGATCTTTCCTATAATTTAGACAATAGCCTGATTATTGGAGAGAACACAAATGGAAGTATGATCAGCAACAGCGGCCATATCGAATTGCCCAACAGCAAGTGTTCGGTGGATATGACTTTCTCCACGGTCTATCTGACCCCGGATGGCTCCGATTATTTTGAAGAACTTCGGGGATTCTTCCCGGATATCTGGGTTCCGGCCAAAGAAGCCGAAACGCTGGCGGCAAAACTTATGGAAAATCTAAAGTAAGGTCTGACCCTCCCGGCCACAAAGAAAAATCCCCGGCGCACTTTTGTGTACCGGGGATTTTATTAACACATGCGACCGGGAGGATTCGAACCTCTGGCCTTCCGGGTCGGAGCCGAACGCTCTATCCAGCTGAGCTACGATCGCACATTACTGGCAAACCAGTGTAATGTAGTATAGCACAGCCGGAGGCAAAAATCAAGCCGTCTGGCGGCTCTGTATCCGGATTCCGTGCCCGATCCCGCGCCAGCAAGACGCTGATGCATTCTGTTTTGAAAGATTCATCTTGCAAAAGTGTGCGCATCTCTTATAATAGGTGTTGTGCCCCGGTATGCGCGGGCACGGTTTAGGACTGGAAAAGGAAAAAGAGAACATGAAATCTAGCACAAGATCCCTGACAGAAGGCCCGCTGGCAAAGCAGATCCTTCTGGTCAGCCTGCCGCTGGCATTATCCAATCTGCTGCAGGTCTTATTCAACATGTCGGACGTGGCCGTGGTGGGGCGGTTTGCGGGCTCCACAGCGCTGGGCGCGGTGGGCTCCACCAGCATCTTTGTCACGCTGTTCACCGGCTTTCTCATCGGCCTGGGCAACGGCATCAACGTGCTGGTGGCCCGCTTCTACGGAGCCAGACACCCGAACGATGTCCACGACACCGTCCACTCGGCCCTGATCGTCAGCCTGATCGCAGGCGTGATCCTGCTGGTTGTGGGGCTGCTGGGCTCCCCTGCCATGCTGCGGCTGCTGAACACCAAGGAGGACCTGCTGCCGGGTGCGATCCTCTACCTGCGGGTGTATTTTCTGGGTATGCCGGCGCTGGCTCTGTACAATTTCGGCAACGCCGTGTTCAGCGCCATCGGTGAGACCAAAAAGCCGCTGTACATCCTGAGCTTTGCCGGTGTGCTGAATATCCTTCTGAACCTGTTCTTTGTCATCGTCTGCAACCTGGACGTGGCAGGCGTGGCGCTGGCCAGTGCCATTTCCCAGTGTGTTTCTGCCGGGCTCATCCTCCACGCCCTGACCAGGGTGCAGGACTGCTACGCCCTCCATTTCAAGGAAGCAAAGCTCGACCCCGCCATGACCAAAAGCATTCTGGCGCTGGGCCTGCCTGCCGGATTCCAGAACGCCATTTTCGCCATCGCCAACCTGTTCATCCAGGCCGGTGTCAACTCCTTTGATTCCCTCATGGTCAAGGGCAACAGCGCCGCCGCAAACGCCGACCCGCTCATCTACGACTGCATGGCCGCCTTCTACATGGCCTGTGCCAGCTTTATGAGCCAGAACTACGGCGCAGGCAAGCCCGACCGTGTCAAGAAAAGCTACTTCATCTCGCTGGCCTACTCCTTTGGTGTGGGTCTGGCGCTGGGCGGCGGCCTGTTCCTGTTCGGGCGGCAGTTCCTCGCCCTTTTCACCACCGAGAGCGCCGTCATCGATGCCGGTATGAAGCGTGTGGGTGTCATGGCGCTGGCCTACTGCATTTCGGCCTTTATGGACTGCACCATCGCCGCTTCCCGCGGTCTGGGCAAGACCGTGGTACCCACTGTCATCGTCATCATGGGTTCCTGTGTGTTCCGGGTGATCTGGGTATACACCATCTTCGCCCACTTCCACACCATCCCCTCACTCTACCTGCTCTACCCCTGCTCCTGGGCTCTGACCGCCATTGCGGAGATCCTCTATTTCATCCGCTGCTACAAGCAGGCCATGAAGATCTTCCGGGAGCCGATCCCCTCTTCGCTGTAAAACAAAAAGATGGATGTCGTGCGGCATCCATCTTTTTTGTTTTTTCTGTTACACCTTGACTTCCCCGGCCAGGACCCGCTTGTAGTCCTCATAGTTGCGGGCCAGCAGGGCGGGCGTATCCAGCCCGTAGGGGCACTTGGCCTTGCACTGGTTGCAGTGCAGGCAGCCCTCGATCTTCTTCATTTTGGCCTGACCGGCAGGGCTCAGATGCTCTGCCGAAGGCGAGCGCCGGAGCAGCAGGCTCATGCGGGCGCAGTTGTTGATCTCGATGCCAGCCGGGCAGGGCATACAGTAACCACAGCCACGGCAGAACTCACCGCACAGCTCCTCCCGGTCGTGGGCGATGACCGCAGACAGCTCTGCGTCCATCCGGGGCGGGTTATCAATGTAGGAGAGGAACTCGTCCAGTTCCTTTTCCCGCTGAACGCCCCAGATGGGCAGAACGCCCTCGAACTGCGCTTCAAAGGCATAGGCGGCGGCGCTGTTGGTAATGAGACCGCCGGACAGACCCTTCATGGCGATAAAGCCCATCTCGTGCTCTTTGCACAGCTGCACCAGCTCCAGCTCCTGCTCACCGGAAATATAACTAAACGGAAACTGCAGGGTCTCGTACAGGCCGCTCTCAATGGCTTCCTTGGCCACGGACAGACGGTGATTGGTGATGCCGATATGTCGGATCATCCCCTTTTCCTTGGCCTCCAGTGCGGCTTCGTACAGGCCGGAGCCGTCACCGGGCTTGGGGCAGAAGGACGGGTTGTGGAACTGGTAGATGTCCACATAGTCGGTGCGCAGATTGTTCAGGGAGGTGTGCAGGTCCTTCCAGAATTCCTCCGCGTTCTGGGCGGCGGTCTTGGTGGCGATGTAGACCTCGGAACGGATGCCGTCAAAGGCTTCGCCCAGCTTCACCTCGCTGTCGGTGTAGGCGCGGGCGGTATCAAAGAAGCGGATGCCCGCCTTGTAAGCCTTGCGGGCCAGAAAGACCGCGTCCTCCTGGGAAATGCGCTGGATGGGCAGGGCACCAAAGCCGTTTTTGTTCACGATGATGCCAGTGCGCCCCAATGTGACCATATCCATAGGGAACCTCCTGTTTTTTCCAAAAATACTCTCTGTGCTCATTATAAGACGAAGTGCCCCACAAGGCAAGAAAAACCCTCTCCATCAAAGCGTGGCAGTGCACAGCGATGACAGAGAGGGTCAGTTTTATTGATAATCGTGGTTCAGGAACAGCGCTTTGATGGCGACGATCTCGTCGTACTCCTCCTGCTCCACCTGCACATCCGCATTGACGGTCTGCAGGCGGGCCTTGACGGCATCCAGCGCCTCGGCGGTGGTCACGGCCTGACCTTCCTCCACGGCATCGATCATCCGCTTGAGGACGATCGGGTGGGCGTAACAGCTGGGCACCGGGAAGCTGCCGTTGGGGTAGTGCTTCACATACTCCGCCATAGCGGCATCGGCCTGATCGGCCCGCTTCATAATGGCGTTGTTGTTATTGTGCGCCGTGGGCAGCATGTTGTAGCTGGAAAAGAGGAAGATGGCTGCAAAGCCGAACAGTGCAAAGTACACGCCGTAGCTGCCGGTGTGGGTGAACACCGCGTACAGGCCGTAGGCCGCGGCGGCAGTGCCGAACAGGAAGATGGCAAGGGCCACATAGCGGTAGACCGGCTTGCTCTTGAGCTGGGCGCGCTTGCGGCGCTGGGCAGCACTGAGCTCATTGGAAAGCTCGGGCTTTGCGTCCAGATACTCCTTTGCCTTGCGCAGGACCGTCACGGTGTGTTTGGCATCGTCAGACAGCTCCGGCAGCTTGCGGGCGGCCTTTTCCTCAGCCTTTTTCTGCAACGCCTGCTCCCCGGCGGCACTCAGCAGCCGGATCTGGGGCTGCTGCTTTGCCAGCAGCTCCAGCAGGGCATCCACGTCCCGCTCGTCCTTGAAGTTGCACTGCTTCTGTTTGCCGCCGTCGTACTCCACCACAAGGTAAGCCATGGAGGCAAACATTCCCTTGCCGGTAAAGCCGCCCGCACTCATGGCCACCCGCTTGAACACGCGGGTGATGCTGGTGTAGGGCAGGTAGTAGCGGCGGTCGATGTAAAAGCTGTTCAGATACAGGGCCTTTTTGCCCACGCCGCAGGGGCCGATCTTTTTGCAGGCTTTCCGGTCAGCCGCCAGCTCGGCGGGGTCGAGCCTGGCAAGGCCCAATTGTGCAGGTTTGAAGAGCATAACGTTCATCCCTCTTTTGCGTTTTTGTTTGTACCCATTTTCCCACTCCGGCAAAGAAAATGCAAGGCCCAGCCCGCACTCTTAGCCAAAAACAGGAAACCGGCCGCTGAGCTGACAGCGGCCGGTTTGTTTTACTGAGAAATTGCCGCTATGAATGGGTTATGCGGCTTTCTTCTCGGTGTTCTTCTTGGTTGCATAGATGAACAGCGCCAGCATGGCAATTGCGAAGACGATGCCGATGGGATATGCAACTGCGGTGTTGTAAGCCACCAGCTTGCCGTCTGCATAGGTGTTGATCATCTTGCCCAGGCACTCAGGAGCCAGCACGAAGTAGGTGCAGGACACAGCGCTCATAAAGGTAGCGGGCACTGCGGTGATCCAGAAGTTCTTCTTCTCCTTGAACAGGTACATGGAAGCAGCCCACAGGACGATCATAGCCAGCGTCTGGTTGGTCCAGCTGAAGTAACGCCAGATCACGGTGTAGTTGATGAAGCCCAGTGCATTGCCGATGCCAAGGAAGGCACCAACGCCCAGCACGGGGATGCACAGCTTCAGGCGGTTTGCGTAGCTGTCCTGATCGATCTTGAGCCAGTCGGACAAGGTCAGACGAGCGGAACGGAAGGCGGTATCACCAGAGGTGATGGGGCAGATAACGACACCGATCATAGCCAGTGCCACGCCAACCTTACCCATGGTCTTGAGGCAGACGTCGTAGATAGCGGCAGACTGACCGGCAGCCAGAGCCTCGGCCAGACCGACCATCTTGCCGTCGGTGATGGTGTACAGTGCGCAGCCGGCAGCGGCCCAGATCAGAGCGATAACGCCCTCGCTGACCATTGCACCGTAGAATACGAAGTGGCCCTGCTTCTCACTCTTCATGCAGCGAGCCATCAGAGGCGACTGAGTGGAGTGGAAGCCGGAGATAGCACCACAGGCAACGGTGATGAACATGAAGCTCCAGATGGGCGTGCCCGACGGGTGCATGCTGCCGAAGTGATCCCAGATCTCGGGGATGGTGTAGGCGGGGTTGGTGAAGATACCAAAGATAACGCCCACTGCCATGATGATCAGGCAGATGCCGAACAGGGGGTAGATCTTACCGATGATGGCATCGATGGAAATAAAGGTTGCGATGAAGTAGTAGGCCAGAATGATGATCAGCCAGAACAGGGTGGTGGTCAGCAGACCGGACATACCGCCGTTCTTGCACAGGGTCACGATCAGGCCTGCGGGGCCAACTGCGAACACGGTACCGACCATGATCAGCAGCACCACAGAGAACACACGCATGATGTTCTGCATCACGGGGCCCAGATAGCGGCCGGTGACCTCAGCGATGGAAGCGCCGTCGTTGCGCTCGCTCATCATGCCGGAGAAGTAGTCATGCACGCCGCCGGCAAAGATGGTGCCGAAGGTGATCCACAGGAACACCACGGGGCCCCACAGAGCACCCTGCAGTGCACCAAAGATGGGTCCCAGACCTGCAATGTTCAGCAGCTGGACGAGGAACAGCTTCCACTGGGGCATCACAACGTAGTCAACGCCATCGTTGATGCGCACAGCAGGAGTTTCGCGGTCGTCCGGTCCGAACGTATTGTCAACGATCTTGCCATAGACAAAGTAGCCGATGATCAGGAGCGCCAGACAGAGTAAGAAACTAATCATACCAGAAACCTCCTTTTATCGTCCGTGCCCGGAGCCCCATTCTGCCCCGTCACGGCCATTCCTTGGCCCTATGTTAACACAATCTTCATAAATCTGGTAATATCCTTCCAGAATGGCCCTTATATCAAAAACTATATAAGTCAGCCGTTCCCGGGAATCCCGGCAAATATTTTTTAACGTATCCTCGGCAAAACTTCTTTTCCGAAATCGTTTCAGCGGGTGATTTTCCGTTTTCAGTGCACCCTGCCAAACTTTTTGGCATATTTTTGTGCATCTTGTCTGCATTCCTGTTCTTTTTGCCGCAATTCGTTGTTTCTCTGCACAAGCAAAAGCCGCCTGCCGGACGGCCCGGCAGGCGGCTTTTGCGGTTGTGAATGGGTATCGGGAAGGTTGAAGAGGGGGAAATGTCAATTATGCAGTCTTTTTCACCGTCTGCTTTTTGGTCGCATAGAGGAACAGCGCCAGCATGGCGATCGCAAAGAGGATGCCCACCGGGTAAGCAACTGCGGTGTTATAGATGGTAGCGCGCTCGGCAGTCTTATGGTTCAGCAGGCCGCCCAGGCACTCGGGAGCCAGCACGAAGTAGGTGCAGGACACAGCGCTCATAAAGGTAGCGGGCACTGCGGTGATCCAGTAGTTCTTCTTCTCCTTGAACAGGTACATGGAAGCGGCCCACAGAACGATCATGGCCAGCGTCTGGTTGGTCCAGCTGAAGTAACGCCAGATCACGGTGTAGTTGATGAAGCCCAGCGCATTGCCGATGCCCAGGAATGCGCCCACGCCCAGAACGGGAACGCAGAGCTTCAGGCGGTTGCCGTAGCTGTCCTGATCGATCTTGAACCAGTCGGCCAGAGTCAGGCGGGCAGAACGGAAGGCGGTATCGCCGGAGGTGATGGGGCAGACGACCACGCCGATCATGGCCAGTGCGATGCCCACGCCGCCCATGGTCTTGGAGCAGACATCATAGATGGCCTTGGACTGACCCATTGCCAGTGCCTGTGCCAGACCGGTGTTCAGGCCATCAGTGACCTCGTACAGAGAGCAGCCTGCAGCGGCCCAGATCAGGGCAATGACACCCTCGCAGACCATGGCACCGTAGAACACGAAGTGGCCCTGCTTCTCACTCTTCATGCAGCGGGCCATCAGAGGCGACTGGGTGGAGTGGAAGCCGGAGATCGCGCCGCAGGCAACCGTGATGAACATGAAGCTCCAGATGGGCGTGCCCGACGGGTGCATGCTGCCGAAGTGATCCCAGATCTCAGGGATGGTATAAGCCGGGTTGGTGAAGATGCCAAAGATGACACCGATGGCCATGATGATGAGGCAGATGCCGAACACGGGGTAGATCTTGCCGATGACCGTATCGATGGAGATAAAGGTCGCGATGAAGTAGTAGGTCAGAATGATGACCAGCCAGAACAGCAGCGAGGTCATCACGCCGGATGCGCCGCTCTGGCTGCACAGCTCAACGATCAGACCGGCAGGGCCGACGGCGAACACGGTGCCCACCATGATCAGCAGCACAACAGAGAACACACGCATCACGTTCTGCATCACAGGGCCTAAGTATTTGCCGGTGATCTCCGCGATGGAAGCACCGTCGTTGCGCTCACTCATCATGCCGGAGAAGTAGTCATGCACACCACCGGCAAAGATGGTGCCGAAGGTGATCCACAGGAACACAACGGGGCCCCACAGAGCGCCCTGCATGGCACCAAAGATGGGGCCAAGGCCCGCAATGTTCAGCAGCTGGACGAGGAACAGCTTCCACTGGGGCATCACGACATAGTCCACGCCGTCGTTGATGCGCACAGCAGGCGTTTCACGGTCGTCCGGGCCGAAGGTATTGTCCACGATCTTGCCATAGACGAAGTATCCGCCCACCAGGATCGCAAGACAGAGCAGGAAACCAATCATACCAGAAACCTCCTTTTTGCCCCTGCCGGCCGCGGCCCCATTCTGCCGCATACCCGGGGCTCTTTTCTGGCCTCATGGTAGCACACTTTTTTCCAGCGGAGAAATATCTTTCCGGCATGGGGCCATATGGTTTCCGATATAGCTGCAAAGATTTTTTGCCGCTTTTCCGTTCATTTTTTGACCATTTATCAGCAAAAATAAAACCGGGCGCTCATTTTCGCCCGGTTTTGCATCCATTTATTGGTTTTTCTGTCAATTCCGAAGGGAGCAACCTTTGCCGTGCCTTAGCCGGAAAGCCCCTTTATTTCACGGTGGAAGCCGCTTCCTTGTGGAGCAGATCCACAAAGGCCTGCTCCTCGGGGCGCAGGCGGCCCTTGTCCGGGTAGACCAGCACATCCCGCATCTGCTGGCGCTGGGCCGGGCACTTCTTCAACACCAGATGGTACTGCTCCAGTGCCCTGCGGGGCATGGGCGATGCCCACATGTAGGCCGTGGCCAGCCGCTGCAGGATCGAGAACTGGCTGCACCGCTCATACACATGGATGCGGCGCTCCGGGTTGACATGCCAGCGCACACCGTCGCCGCCCTCCTCACCGGGCAGCTGGAAATCATCGTGGAGGATCTCCATATACTTGTCCAGCTCAGACAGGTCGCGGATCTCCTTCCGGGCCAGCGGGCCGTCCCGGTTGGTCAGCAGACTGTATTCAAAATCCATAATGGGTTCCATTTTCAGGCCCCGCCGGGCGCAGTAATGGGTATAGTGCTCGTCATCCTCCATGGCGTACCGCAGCAGAGCCAGATGATACCCCTGCCGCAGGACATGATCCAGTGCCTCCATGGAGCCGCCCTCCCGGATGTGGATGTGGAGCCGCTCAATGGAGGCCGCCTGCTCCAGATAATCCACCGCCGCATAGGAGGCATAGGTGGCGTGGGGGATCATTACCCGCAGTTCGGCGCAGCGCTCCTGCTCCTCCTGCACGCTCCGGTCCAGCCGGTCCACCTCCCGCAGCACCCGCTCGGCCTGCTCGATGAAGTGCCGCCCCTGCTCCGTGGGGATCATGCCGGTGGATGACCGCTCAAAAATGCGGAGATGGTATTCTTCTTCCAGATTTTTCAGCGCCTTGCTCACGTTGGGCTGAGCGGCATACAGCCGCTTTGCCGCCGCACTCACAGATCCGCATTCCATGATGGCGACGAGATACCGCAGTTCTGTAATGTTCAACTTTTTCTCTCCTTTTGGCGTTTTTATCCCTTGCGCCTAGTTTATCAGGCGGCACACGGGGCTGTCAAGCGTTGACGGGGCCCCGCTGCCGTTTTATAATGTAAGAAACAATCTGCCCGAAAGAGGTCGAAGAGGATGGAAGAAAAAAACTACCGCGTTCTGCGCATTGAGGAGCAGCTTTATGGCTGCGAGGAGCTGCCCGAGGGCCAGCCCGTGCTCTGTGATGTCCTGCTGGAGGCTGCCGATGGCACGCAGCGGGTTCTCCCCTACCCGGATGCCGAGCTGACCCGGCTGGACATCAACGAGGGCAGCACTGTCACCCTGCGGGATCACAGGCTGGCCAAGGCGGTGCACAAGGTCTATTTCACCCGCCACGGCGAGACCGTGTGGAACGTGGAAAACAAGATCTGCGGCATGACCGACAGCCCCCTGACCGAAAAAGGCCGCGCACAGGCCCGGGAGCTGGGCGAAAAACTCCGGACCAGCGGTCTCCGGATCGATGAGATCCTGTACTCTCCCCTGTCCCGCGCCGCCGACACCGCCCGGGCCATTGCGGAGGCCACCGGCATTCCTGCCCGGTGTGAGCCCCGGCTCCGGGAGCAGTGCTTTGGCCGCTACGAGGGCACGCCCCGGGACGGCGAAGAGTTCCGCATTTCCAAGACCCACTTTGCCGACCGCTACTCCGGCGGCGAGAGCATGATGCAGCTGGCCCAGCGCATCTACAACCTGCTGGACGAGCTCCGGGCCGACACCGACAAGACCTACCTGCTGGTGGCCCACAACGGCATTGCCCGGGTGGTGCAGTCCTATTTTTACGATATGACCAACGAGGAGTACGCGGCGGCAGGCATCAAAAACTGCGAGTTCGTGGAGTTTACATTCTGAACAAAGAAAGGACCCGCCGAGGGTCCTTTCTTTGTTTGCGGTTATTCCGCCTTACGGTAATGGAACTGCTGGTCTCTGGTGATGAACAGGCCGATGCTGACCAGCAGAGCGGCCAGCTCGGCGGCAGTCACGGCCAGCCAGATGCCGTCAATGCCCAGCAGGAGCGGCAGCAGCAGAACCGCCGCCACCTGGAACAGCAGGGTGCGCAGGAACGAGATGAGTGCACTGGTCACACCATCGCCCAGGGCCGTGAAGAAGGAGGACGCATAGACGTTGAAGCCCATGATGAGGAAGCTCAGGCCATAGAGCCGGAAGGCCCGGGTGGTCAGAATGAGCAGGTTTTCATCATAGCCCACAAAGAAGCGAGCCACATGGGGGATGATGAACATGGAGCCGATGGTCATTACCACCGCAACCACGCCGATAAGCTTCAGGCTCTTGCGGTAGAGGTTGTTGACCTCTTTGCGGTTATTGGCACCATAATGGTAGCTGACGATGGGCGCACTGCCCACGGCGTAGCCCACAAACACTGCCACGAACAGGAAGGATGCATACATGATCACACCATAGGCGGCCACGCCATCCTCGCCCGCAAAGCGGAGCAGCTGATAATTGTACAGGATGTTCACCAGCGACATGGAAAGATTGGTCATCAGCTCAGAGGAACCGTTCACACAGGCTTTCAGCAGCACACCGCCCTCAAACTGCGTGCGGCAGAGGTGGAGCAGGCTGGTGTTTTTCCGGTTGAGGAAGTAGAACACCGGCAGCAAGCCGCCCACCACCTGGCTGAGCATGGTGGCAATGGCGGCACCCTCCACGCTCCAGTGCAGGATACCCACCAGCAGCACGTCCAGCACCATGTTGGTGCAGCCCGCGCCCACCGTGAAATAAAAGCCCAGATGCGGCTTTTCGGCGGTGACAAAAAAGCTCTGGAACATATTCTGCAGGATAAAGGTAGGCAGGCTGAGCATCAGCACCCGGCCATAGCGCAGGGCGTAGTCCAGCATCTCGCCTTCGGCACCCAGCATCAGGGCCACCGGCCGGAGCAGCAGCATCCCCAGCACGGACAGCACGATGCCGGCGATCAGCGCCGTTGACATAAACAGGCTGAAATAGCGGTCGGCACGGGCTTTATCGCCCTCACCCAGCGTGATGCCCACAATGGCGCTGCCGCCGGTGCCCAGCATAAAGCCGACTGTACCCACCAGCATGGGCACGGGCATGATGAGGTTGACTGCCGCAAAGGCCGTTTTGCCCACAAAGTTTGAGACACACAGGCCGTCCACAATGCCGTAAATGGAAGTAAACAGCATGGTGCCGATGCAGGGCAGCACAAAACGGATCAGCCGTGAATAATCAAAGTGATCCGAAAGTTGGATTTTCTGTTTTGACATGGATTCTCCTTTTTGCAGGGGTGGATCACATCATCCCGCCGGGCCGCCAGCCGGTGCAATAGCGGGCGTAATCGCGGTCGGCCTGTTTGACGTAAAGGAGGAACTGTTCCCTGCCTTCCTTGTCCGTGACCTGACGGACTTTGGTGGGCAGGCTCTGGCGCTGGAGCAGCTCCAGTTCATCGTTGAGCTCTTCCTCGGTATCAAAAGCATCCAGCTTGGTCCAGTGGGTGGCAAAGAGCCAGATGTTTGCAAGGGTGTTATTCATATTCAGTCTCCTTTTCCGGGGCATCGGCAAGGGTGCCGGCCCGGTAGAACGGCGCAATGGCGTTGGCATCGCCGTGGCGCACGATGGAATAGGTAATGTCGCAGTAGGGCTGGATGGCCGTGCTCTTTTCCACGGTGGAGATGAGCAGCACCTGCAGCTGCAGGCGGCGGAACAGCTCCATCATGGGGCGGATGCGGTCACTGGTCATCTTGCTGAAGGCCTCGTCCAGCAGGACAAGGCGGATGCTGTTCTCGCTCTTCTGGTAGATCTGCAGCAGGCTGGCGCAGATGGCCACATAGAAGGGAGCCTGATTCTCGCCACCGGAGGAATCGCGGCTGACGCGGGAAAGATAGGCCTGCTGGCCCGAGACGGTGTTGGTCACCTTGATGTCATAGTCCAGATAGGTGCGGTAGTCCACATAATCCGAGAGGGTGGCACCGGAGGTGGTGCGGCCCTCCTGCCGGGCCCGGGTGTTCTCGTCCACATCGGCCATGATCTTTTCCATCAGCGCGTCCACCTGCCGCTCGTAGACGGGGTCGGCGGTGGCGGCAAGGTTGTCCAGCGAGTCGCCGTCGGTCATCTGCTGGTTGCCCTTGTCCACAATGACCTGATAGAAGGCGGCCAGCTGGGGGTCACGGCTGGGCTCCAGCTCAAAGCGGTAGACTTCCTCGCCGTAGGTCAGCTGCTCCATCACCTTGTTCAGCTCCCGGAACTGGCGGCGGGCGTTGAAGATATCATCCTTCATCCGGAAGAGGATATCCTTGCGGAAGCGATCCTTGCAGTCCCGCTGTGCCTGCTCCAGCCGGGCGGCGTAGCGTTCCAGATCAATGCGGACAAGACTGTCGTGCTGGGCGCGGTACTGCTCCACCCCGGCCAGACCCAGCGGATAATCGCAGACATAGTGCTCGTTGTAATCCCTCTGGGCGGGTTCCAGCGTGGAAGTGAGATAAGCTCGCAGGGCATCGTCCAGCCTGGTCTGTGCCTTTTCGGCAGTCTGCGCGGCGGCACGGGCCGTGCGCCCGCCCGTCATCAGGCCCTTTTTGCGTTCCTGTGCCAGAGGTTCCAGCAGCGGATACTGTGCAAAGAATGCCTCTGCCGCCTCCCGGCTCTGTGCGGCGGTCTCCACCGCCTTACCCTGCTCTGCCTCGCAGGATGCGATCTGCTTTTCGCAGACGCGGATATCGCCGCCCACCTGCTCCACGGCCTTGCGGGCAGTCTCCCATGCAGCTTCCCGGGCTTCTTCCTCGCGGTAGAGCTGCTGCAGCATGGGGTTCTCACGGCAGTCCGCCAGCTTCTGCTCCTGCGCGGCGTAGTCGGCACGGGCGGCATCCAGCGCGGCCCGGCTGGCCCAGAGTTCGGCCAGCTGTTCCAGCGCATGGCCCCGCAGGACGTTCTGGTACTGGTCGTAGGCAGATTTCAGGGTCTTTTCGGTCTGGGCGGCTTCGCGGCAGCGGTCGGCCTGGGCGGCAAGCTGTGCTTCCAGCGCGTCGGCACGCTCCCTGCGGGCATCCAGGCCGATATAGCGCTGGGGCCTGCGCAGACGTTCCAGCCGGAAGGGATGATGGCGCAGCAGGTCCCGGGTGGCGCTGTCGGGGAAATGCTCCAGCGTATCGGGGGTGTCGCAGCAGACGATGCGGCGCAGAATGGTGTCCGCATACTGTGCGGCCAGCGGGTTCTCACTGGTGACCTGGGCGGCAAGGCTGTCGGCGGGGGCCGTCTCCGCATGGCGGTCCGCCTTGCGGATGCCCGGGGTATCCAGCAGGCTGATGGGCCCCACCCGGTCGCCCAGCGCCACAAAGGCGCTCTTGGCGGCGGCATAATGGGCAGGCGGCACAAGGATATCGAACCGGCGGTCACCCAGGCAGGCCTCCACACAGTCCTGCCAGCTCTCGTCGGCCACGGTCAGCAGCTCACAGAAGATCTTTGCATCCGCCGTCATGCCGCGGCTTTTCAGCTCGGCGTTCACGGCATCCCGCACTTTGGTGGCGGCATCGCCGTGGGGGTAGACCCACTTGCCGCCGGACACGGCGTTCAGCTCGGCCCGCAGGGCCTCCTGCTCTTTTGCCAGATCCGCCGAAGCCTGCCGGGCAGCAAAATACTGCTCCTCCAGCGGTTTTTCGATGCGGGCCAGGGCCTCGGTCAGGGCGGGGAGATGTTCCGCCGTCAGGCGCTGGGGCCAGAGCTCCTTCTCCACCGCAAAGCCGCTGCGGTTCAGCTGGGTCAGCAGGCCGGTGATGGTATCCGCAGTTGCTTCCAGACCGTTCCTTGTCCGGGCTGCTGCATCCAGCGCGCTCTTTTTCCGGGCCAGCTCCTCGGTCAGGGCATCCAGTGCCCGGCCCGCGCCGCTGTCACCGGCCGCGCCGTGGGCCGCCAGATAGGCCCGGCGGGCTTCGGCTTCGGCGTTCTTGGCAGCCTCGTATTTTGCGTTCAGGTCGGCCAGCTGGCGGCGGCCTGCATCCAGATGGCTCTGCCAGGAGGCATCCTCACCGGCATCCGCTTCGGCGCGGGCCAGCAGGGCCGCACCCCGGTTGACAAGGGCATCCGTTTCTTTGGCAGCAGCTTCCCGGCCATACGCCACGATCTGTTCCAGCGCTGCGGCACGGGTCTGGGCCTCGGCCAGAACGGCGTGGAGGTTTTCCAGCTCCACCCGGTCACCCTGCAGCGCTTCCAGATCCAGCTCCGGCTGGGGCAGGATGTACTGGTACAGGAACTCCCGGAAGTTGGGGATCTCGTCCATGCTGGTGCCCATCTGGAACACTTCGTTGAACTTTTTGCCCAGCGGGCTGGAGGCGCGGCCAATGCCCAGGGCGCGGCAGATGCGGTCCCGGGCCTCACTGGGGCTGCGGGTGTAGGACAGGCGGCCCACGGCGGGCTTGAAGTCCTCCTTGGCGCTGGGGGCACCGGTGCGCGGATCAAGGAAGGGCAGCTTTTCCAGCGTGATGCCGTCCTCGGAGATGTACCAGGTCTGGTCACCGGGGTGGAGCTCCTGCATGGGGCCCTCGGATTCCACCCGGACAGCGATGACAAAGTTTGTTCGCTTGACGGTATCCCAGAACTCTGCACCGATATACGCCACCGTGCGGCCCGGGCGGCGGTAGGCGTTCTCGCCGCGCTGCTTGGCGTGGACAGAGCCCTGCAGGGTGCGGCCGCTCTTTTTATTGCCCAGGGCATTGAAATTGCGGTTTGTGGTCAGGCAGTAGCGGATGGCATCCAGAATGGTGGTCTTGCCCACCGCGTTGACACCGATCATATAAGTCAGACGGGCACAATCGAAGGTGACATTTTCAAAGTTGTGCCAGTTGATAAGTTTCAGGCGCTTTAATTCGATCATTCTTCTTCCTCCCCGCTGGCATCTCCGTCAGGCCGCTCGTAGAGGGCCAGTTCCTCCCGGGTGCGGCTGCTCTCGGCGGCGGCATCGGCAAGGTCTGCGTCCGGCAGAGCCAGCAGCACAGTGGGGAACACCTCGATGCGGCTGTCCAGACCGGTCAGCCGCCCCACCGGGCGGGCCAGATTATACCTGCGCAGGGTGCGCATCAGTTCCTCCAGCGTGCGCTGGTCCAGCCGCCGGGGCAGGTTCATCTTCTGCAGCTCTGTCTGCACCTCTTCCACCGTGACCAGCACCTGATCGGCGCTGGCGGCAAGGCTCTCCCGCTTTTGCAGGTAGAGCAGGCGGAGCACCAGCAGCAGGATGCTCTCGTATTTCAGCAGCCGGGCCTGGCTGCCCTCATGCTCGTTGACCAGCGCCGCCGCCTGCAGCGGAGCCGGGTAAAGCGTTACCGCATAGCCCAGCGGCGCGAACACGGCCCGCACCTCGGGCAGATGATCCTGCACATAGAGGTATTTTGCCCGCTGATCCTCCACGCCGCCCAGCACAAAGCAGTGGTTGAGCAGATAGTTTGCGGTCTCTTCCAGCATTTTATTCGGTTCGGCCATGGTCAGCGTCCTCCCTGCGGGGTGTCAGAATAAACTCTTCAAACCGGAAGCCGCCCCGTTCGACCCAGTTTCCGGTAAGGGTGATATCGTAAGCCCGGCGCGGCGACTGCGAGTAGGTGTGCAGGCCGATGATGCGGGCAAAATCGCGGGGGTATTCCTCCGCCAGCGTGGAAGCGGCCACCGCACTGCGGGCGGCAAGAGCCTGTTTTGCCAGCAGGCCCACGTTTTCCTCAGTCACTGCCATCCGGGCGTAGTCCAGCAGCAGCTGCTGTTCTTTGCGCAGCTGCTCCGCATCCAGCCCGGCCTGCCGCACCGGAGCCAGCGGCGTTTCGCTGCGGGGCGCGGCAGGCGGGTAGAGGGGCTTTGCCCCGAACACCGCCGCCGGGTAGAGGTGCAGGTGCTTTGCCACCGGGCCGTCATCCGGCGCGAACAGCTGATCGGGCGTTTTGATCTCCTCGGCATAGCGGCGGAGCAGGGCGGTGACACTGCCCTGCGAGGAGCGGTCGCTCAGCAGCAGGAACTGTGCCCGCTGCACGGCCCGCTTGCGGTAGCGGATGTGGCTCTGGTCGATCTGGCGCATCAGGGTGCTCATCTCTTCCAGTGAATCCCGCAGCTTCTGGATGAGGGCACGCACGGCAGGGGCGGCTTCGCCGGGGGCACAGCGCTCCACCCGGGCGTAATCCAGCGCCAGCCGGGGCAGGTGTTCTGCCTCGCAGTCGTCCAGCTCCTCCTCCAGATAGGCACGGTAGTTGAACAGGTTATCGCTGGTCTTGAAGCGGTGGTAAGCGGCGGCCACCACCTTTTCCTCGTACTGGTCGAAGAGCTCCAGCACCTCCTGCGGGGTGCGGTTGCGGGTGAGCCGGTCGATATAATGCCCGATGGACGCATTCAGCGCCCGCAGGGACTTGTTCAGTGTTTCCAGATCGGAGGCCACCTCCCGCAGAACATTTTCATAGGGGCTCTTTTCCTCCCCGATGTTCTGCAGCAGCTGCCATGCCTTGTACAGCTTGCCGGTGTAGGTGACAACGCGCGGGTTCAGGATCTCTTCCAGCGCTTCCAGCAGAGGGGCCACCTCGGGCACAAAGGCAAGGGCAGGCTCTTCCTCATAGCTGCCGGGCTGCTCTTCCAGCCAGCCGGTGCGGCGCAGGCGGAGCAGAAAGCCCAGCGCAAGGGTATGGGGGTCCCGGGTGGGCTGTTCGGCTTCATCGCCCGCGTCATCGGCATCCAGTGCCAGCGGCTTTGCCAGCGCCGCAAAGTAATCCTCGGCCCGGCTCACCGCTTCTGCCCGGGAGATGGAGTAATCCGCTGTGTGGCGGCACTCCTCCCACAGCAGGAGCAGCAGCTCCGCATAAAACGCCCGGTTGGGCCCCGCCAGCGGGCGGAACAGCCGCGGGCTGACCAGTTCAAACAGCTGCATCCAAAGGTTCCTTTCTTTCGATAAAATCTATCTTTTATTGTACCACAATCAGAAGGATTTTGCCACAAATACAAAAAGCCCCGGAGGGCGGCCTTTCAGCCACGCTCCGGGGAAAAATCATATAATTTGTTTTGCTCAGGCATTTGTATCAATAGCCACCGAGATAGCCATGTAGGTCTGACCATTCACAGCTTTGACAACAACGCCAACCTGTGTCCATTTCGTGCTCTGTGCGATATTCGCGTTTCCAAGATTGCCGCCTTCGGCAATTTTCTGAACAAACTTATTCAGCTTTGTTCCATCATAGTCAAATGTCGTCACAAATGTAGCTGCACACTTACCATCTTTGGGGCCATCAATTTTGAACCAAACCTTAGACGAATAGCCAAACAGATTCAGCGAGAAATTCAAATCTCCATTTGCTACCTCATCAATATGTTGGCTTGCAATCGCTCTGCACTGTGCGTTATTTTCCAGTTTCTTTCCCTCTGGGCGATTTGCATTGATTGTGCTCATCATCTGAGCTTCCGCCTGAGCCTCGGGGCTCTGGGCGGTATCACCGCCGCAGGCGGTGAACAGAACAAGTACCATGGTCGCCGCCAGAATCAAAGCGGCCAGTTTTTTCAGCATTTTCATGTCGGGACCTCCAGTCGTTTTGTTGTGTTTTTCATAATATGCAGGGTGCCTTTCCATTTTGAAACAGGACCCCTTCTGGCTTTATTTTATCCAACGACTGTCGCTTTTGTCAATTGCCAGCTTCACCAAACATTTTCTCCTGCTTTTGTTGTTTTTTCCAAAACGAATCTTCGCAAAGATCCTTTGCCGCGCCCGGGGCAAAAACCGGAAAATATTTCCGGCGTTTACACAATTCTACCACGATTTGGTGCTAAACTTAAGGCAATGGGAACCGCCGGGTGCCGTTCCTGAACAAGGAAAAGGAGTTTGCCCCATGCAGCATGGTTCCCTGCGCGCTCCGGTGCGCGTTTTCATGGCAGCAGTTCTGCTGTGCCTGAGCTTTCTGGCCGCGCCAAAGGCTGCGGCGGCACAATTGCAGAATGTGAACGGCATCACGCTGCTGTCCTTCGACAGCCAGCAGATCGTCTCCATCGGCAACCAGACCTCGGGCCGGTGCAGCTGGTACGCCCTGCGCTACGCCCGCACCATTCTGGATGGCAAGCCCTGCTCAGGCAGCGGGATGTGGTCGAACGGCGCGGTATGGTCTGCCGCCGGGTACTACGCTTACAGCGGCTCCCTTTCCGGCTGCCTTTCCCGCCTGTATGAAGAGCTGCAGGCCGGGCGGCCCGTCATTGTACATCTGAAAAACACCGCTGTCAGCGGCGTGTCCAAGCACACCAACCGCGTGACAAGCTATGAATACCACCTCTCCGGCTCCGGCTGGAAAGAGGTCAATTACCCCCACATCGCCACCAGCAGCACCTACGGACACTGGGTGTGCGTGGTGGGCATCTCCCCCACGGCAGACCCCGAAAACCTGCGGGAGAGCGATTTCTATGCGCTGGACCCCGCGCGGGTCAGCGTGAACGGCACACTGGCCGTAACAAAGCTTTTGGATGGCACCATCTGGACTGATAACTCTCCCTTAAAAGTCGCAGCCTGACGCTCCCTTACAAAACACAACAGCCCCCGGAACATGCAGGGTTCCGGGGGCTTCGTGTTTTGTATCGGGGGTTACAGCTCCTGATAGGCGCTCATCATGGCGGGGATGAACTGCTTTTTGCGGCTGACCACGCCGGGCAGCGTCCAGCTGCCGTCGGCGGCGGGCCGGCTCTCAAAGCCGTTGCTCAGCACCTCGGCGGCGTAGCGGCCGGTGCAGATGACCACGCTCTCCTCCTTGGGCACATCGGTCAGCAGCATATAGAGGTCCTCCACGTTCTGCTTGTTGCGGGCCTCCTCCAGATAGGGCTGGAGCAGCGCCTGGGCGGCCTGCAGATTCTTGCGGGTCATGTAGCTGCCCTGCGCCACGCCAAAGCGGATATCGCCGCACATGAACACCTTGAAGTCCTGCAAAAAGACCTCTTCGGGGGTCTTGCCGTCCAGTTTTTCACCAGCCTCGAACATTTCGGTGGAAAACTCTTCGATATCCACGCCTGCGATCTTGGCCAGACGTTTGGCGGTGTTTTCATCCACGGGGGTGCAGGTGGGGCTGCGGAAGGCCAGCGTATCCGAAAGGATAGCCGCCAGCAGCAGGCCCGCGATCTGGGGTGGGATGTCCACACCGTTTTCATCGTACATCTGGGTGATGATGGTGGCGGTACAGCCCACGGGCTGGTTGCGGAAGTAGACCGGGCCGCTGGTCTCCAGACTGCCGATGCGGTGGTGGTCGATGATCTCCAGGATCTCGGCCTGATCAAAGCCCTCCACGGCCTGGGTGGCCTCGTTGTGGTCCACCAGAATGATGCGCCGCTTGCGCAGGGCAATGACGTTGCGGCGGCTGACCATGCCGCAGTATTTGCCTTCCTCATCGAGGATGGGGAAATAGCGGTGGCGCACCTTTGCCATCACCCGCAGCACATCGGCCACAGGGGTGACGAGGGTGAATTTGAGGATGTTGTCCCGGGTCATATAATAGGAGATGGGGGCGCACTGGCTGATGAGCTTGCCCGCCGCGTAGGTATCCACAGGGGTGGTCATAATGGCAACGCCGGTCTCATCGGCAATGCGCTGGATGGTGCGGCCCACCTTGGCCCCATTGCAGATGATGAGCAGGGAGGCTTCCTTTTCAATGGCGCAGAGCTGGCTTTCGTACCGGTTGCTCAGAATGACGATATCCCCCTTTTCCACGCTGCTTTCCAGCATCTCGGGGGTGGCGGTGCCGATCTTGATGTGGCCGGTGGTGCAGACCGCGTCGGCATTGCCCACCACCATGGTGCCGTTCAGCGTTTCAAGGATGTTCTTATAAGAGGTACGGCTCTTGGCCAGCACCGCGGTATCGAACACGTCCATGTTGGCGGTGGCAAGATCCTTCACCGTGATGATGCCCTCCAGCTCGTTGTCCGCGCTGGTAATGGACAGGGTGTCGATCTGCTGGTCGCGCATGATCTTCCATGCGCGGCGCAGGCTGGTGGAGCCCGGGATGCCCGGCATCTCGCGGTAATCCACGTCCCGGATCTTGGGGTTCACGTCGGTGCACATCCGGGGCGGCGTGACACCGAATTTTTTCAGGACGAACTCGGTCTCCTGATTCATTTTACCGGCACGGCGCGGCTCGCAGACCAGCGTGCTGGTGCGGTTTTTGAGCTCCGCATAGGCAATGGCGGAGCAGATGGAATCGGTATCGGGGTTGCGGTGCCCGATGACCACGACCTTGTGTGCTTCTTTTGGCATAGGTTGTTCCCCTCTCTGGGTCAGATTCATTTACCTTCCGATCGGCCCCATACCCCAAACCACCGGGCACGGCTGCCAGCTTCATTTTAACACAACCGGCCCCGGGGGTAAAGGCGGCAGATATCTTTTTCTTGACAGCGTCCCAAAAATCGTCTATTCTTGACCTGAATTTTTTTCTCTTTGGAGGTCACCCCATGAAAAAGCTGTCCCGCGCCCTTTCCCTCTGCCTGACGCTGGCCCTGTGCGTGTCCGGCAGCACCGCCGCGCTGGCCGAGGCTCCCGCCGCCACGCCCGCCCCCCAGGACGAACGTGTCATCACCGATGTAAGTCCCCTTGAGGATCAGATCCGCAACATCGTCGGTTTCACCACCAGCACCGGCGGCCCCTACGATTTTGAACAGGCCGACCATAGATCTGCCGTGCAGGCCTACGGTGCAGAACCCGCCGAGGGTGCCGTGGCCCTGCTGCGCATCTACGCCCGGGCCGAGGATCGGGGCGATGCCTCCATCAATTCCAGCGGCCACTCCTTCCTCTCGGTGCGGAACGTCTCTGACCATGACATCGAGGTGGGCGGCCTGCGGATCGCGCCCGACACCGAGATGACCTTCAGCCCCCGCGGCAACCGCTGGGAGCACACCGGCATCTGGTACAATCTGGAGGGCTACTACAAGCGCTATCTGGCCGATTCCTACTACCAGAACATCTATGCTGTCCAGACCTCGCTGGATCAGGGCCAGCTGGACGTGGTCAACCGCAACCTTGCCAAATCTGACCACTGGTCGGCCTACTTCAACTGCGCCGCCTTTACCGAGAGCATGTGGAACGCTGTCTGCGCCGACACCCTTTCCGCCGGGCAGCCCTACACCCCGGAGAACCTGCGGAACGACATTCTGGCCAAGTACGGCGATCTGGCCGCGTACAACCCCCAGATCCCCTACGACTACATCGTTTATTACGGCACCAGCCTGACCCCCAGCAAAGAGTTTGCCTGATTTTTTGATTTGTTGGATACAACATCTTGATTTTCACGTCATTCCGCGCTATCATGGGTGTGTTTGAATCCACGCGCCAAGGGAGGACACCATGACAGACGCATCGACCACATCAAGACCGCTGTTCAACCGCCAACAGCTCATTTCACTTTTCCTGCCGCTGGTGGCAGAGCAGGCCCTCAGCATCTCCATCGGTCTGGCGGACACCCTGATGGTCTCCTCGGTGGGCGAAGCCGCCGTTTCGGGCGTGAGCCTGGTGGACTCCTTCAACGTACTGATGATCCAGCTGCTCAGCGCACTGGCCACCGGCGGCGCGGTGGTCGCCAGCCAGTACATCGGCCACCGGGAGCCCAAACGGGCAAAGGCCAGTGCCGCCCAGATCATGTTCATTATGATCTCGCTCAGCGTGGTCACCGCCGTCATCGTGGCGGTGGGACGGCACGCCATCCTGCGGGGCATCTTCGGCTCCATTGACGCGGATGTGATGCGCTACGCCGAGACCTATTTCCTGCTCTCGGCCCTGAGCTATCCTTTTATTGGCGTGTACAACGCCGGTGCGGCCCTGTTCCGCGCCCAGGGCAACAGTAAGATCAGTATGCTTTCCAGCCTGGTGATGAACGTGGTGAACATTGGCGGCAACGCCATCCTGATCTACCGGTTCGGCATGGGCGTGATGGGTGCGGCCACCGCCAGCCTCGTGAGCCGGATGATCGCCTGCTTCACCGTGATGTTCCTGCTGCAGAAGCCGGATTGTGCGCTGCGCATCGACCACCTCACCGACCTGAAGCCTGACCTCGACCTCATCAAGCGCATCCTGAAAGTCGGCATCCCCGCCGGCATCGAGAACGGCATGTTCCAGATCGGCAAGCTGTCGGTCTCCAGCCTGACCAGCACGCTGGGCACCGCCGCCATTGCGGCAAACGCCGTGGCAGGCAACATCTCCAGCTTCCTGAACGTGCCCGCCTCCGCCGTTGGCATCGGTGCACTGACCGTTGTGGGCCAGTGTCTGGGTGCCGGGGAAAAGGTGCAGGCCAAGCGCTATTCCCGCCTGCTGCTCCTGACTGCCTACGCCGGGGATTGGGTGATGAACCTTTCCGGCCTGTTCTTCCTGAACAAGCTGGCGCTCTCCTGGTTCAACCTCTCGCCGGAGGCCTACGGCATGGCACTGGAGCTGATGGTCTGGTTCAATGCTGTATCGCTGATCCTGTGGCCCTCCAGCTTCACCCTGCCCAACATCCTGCGCGCCGCCGGAGATGCCGCCTTTACCATGACGGTCAGCGTCATCTCCATGTGGGTGTTCCGGGTGGCCTTCTGCTACCTGATGGTGCTCAGGTTCCACTGCGGCCTGCTGTTCATCTGGATGGGCATGTTCCTGGATTGGGCCATGCGCTCGCTGTTCTTCTGCGTCCGCTTTGTCCGCGGCAGGTGGATGGAACAAAAGGTGATCTGAGTTTCCGTATATCCGGCCCTCTCCGCCATTGCAGTTTTGGCGGGGAGGGCCTTTTTTGTGCAGGAAACCCGCATCCTGTCTCGTATCAATAGGCAGAAGCTTCTCTCCCCTGCATCCGCTTCCCCAAAGCATACCAAATTCCGCGCGGATGTGTTCACGATTTTGTCAGCTTTTTGTCTTGTTTTCTTCGTCTTTGCGCGGTATAATCATACGCTGCAAAGAACTTTAGGCGGGGCTGCGGCCCCCATTCCAGAAAAGGAAGTGTGTTCCATGCGCAACTGGTTTTCCCGCCATCCCGTTTCGTTCATGGCGTTTTATCTCCTGTTTTACCTTTCGGCGTTCCATTGGCTCGAAGTCCATATTGCCGTGCCCGATGTTCTGGTGCACTGCCATCTGGACGACCTGATCCCCTTTTGCAAATATGCTATCGTGCCCTACTTTGCGTGGTTTTTGTGGATCCCGTTCACCCTGTTCTACCTGCTGTGGAAAGCGCCCAGGGCCGACTTCTGGCGGCTCTGCCTGCCCCTGTTTGCGGGCATGACCATTGCGCTGGCCTGCTATGTCATCCTGCCCACCGGCCTTGACCTGCGGCCCTACCGGGTGTACGGCAGCGACCTCTTTGCTCAGGCCGTGCGGATGCTCTATGCCACCGACACGCCCCTCAATGTCTGCCCCTCCATCCATGTGTTCAACTCCGTCACCCTGATGATGGCCTATTACCGCAGCCACATTTTTGAAACGCCGGGCCGCCGCTGGATGCGGCCTGCCTCCGCCGTGCTCTGCGTTTCCATCATTGCGTCCACCGTTCTGCTCAAGCAGCACAGCTGCATTGATGTATTGCTGGGCATCCTCCTGGCCATGGCGCTGGATACCGGCATGACCGCACTGGAACGCAGCGACGCAAGAGCCTTGCAGCGGCTGTGAATCCACATAGAAAAAACGCCTCTGTCGGCCGACAGAGGCGTTTTTGCATTTTGGGGCATTACGGAGCCGGAGCAGTGAACTCTTTCAGGTGCGCTGTATCCAGCTCTTCGGCATCTTTGGCCGCTGATGTATAGGAAATTTTCAGATATTTCAGGGCTGTATCGTTTGCCAGCAGTTTTTTGCAGGTTTCCGTATCAAACGTGATGTTGTTGGTCAGATCCAGCCAGATCAGCTGCGGCATCTGGGTCAGGGGAGTATAATCCATGTCCTTGTAGGCTTCCTGTGCACCCTGAGAGAGAGACATACTCAGATACTGCACACTGCTCTCCGCCAGCGGGGCAAAGCTGTCGATCTCCGGCCCTTGGCACAGCTGCAGAAAGCTCAGATTTTCCATCTGCTTCAGCGGTTCCAGCGAACCGATCCGGGTCACGTCCAGTCTCAGGACCCGCAAGTCAGCTCCGGCCAGCTGGGTCAGATCGACCTCACTGCCGGTGATCCACAGCATCTTCAGCGACTTCATCTGCGCCAGCGCCGAAAGGTCGGAGACATTGGAATCCGCCCGGATCCCGTCACTGCCATACTTCAGCTCTACCACAGAATCCAGCTTTGCAAAGGTCGGGAATGCGCTGCTCTCCACACTGGGCACACTCAAAAGCATCAGATTTTTGCATTCCTCCAGACCTGTCAGATCTGTAATGGGTGGGGCTCCCCTTCTATTATTGACCGACAATACCTGCAAGCTGTCAAAATGCCGCAGGTCTGCCAGAGAGGTCACCGGATCATACGTTCCCTCTACGCTGACTGCGCAGGCTGCCAGCTGCTCATTGCTGTTGACGTTTCTTCCAATGTCCACCCCATCCGGTGCATCTTTGACGATGAGATCCCCTACGCCGGTTCCGGAATTTATCGAGACCCGCTGATAATCCCAGACATCGCTGTGATAGATATCTCCCTTCGGGCGGTCAAGCCATTTCCGGACGTGCTTTTCCATCACAGGGTCCTGCCACTCAATGACATAATCCTCCCCATGCTCGGCGTGACTGGCCGGAACCGTAAGTGTCGTCTGCTGAACGAAAACATCCTGCATTTCCGAACGGAAAGGTCCCGGTCCCAGATTCAAAGAGCTTGCACATGCGCTGAACAAAAGCATTGCGCAGATCGGCAGGCTCAAGGCTTTTAACATTTTACGCATAACAGGCTCCTTTCTGTTTCAGCAAAATCTCTAGTTATATTCTACCATAGATTGTTTTTTTGTAAAGAAAAAACCCACGATCTTTGCACAGGCATGGCAAAAATCGTGGGTTTGCTTAAAACAGATTTTCCGGCAGGCAGATATCCTGCTTTGGCACCTTGTCCCAGGAAAAGTCTGGGATCAGGCTTTCCGGGGTGCGGGGAGCCGGTTCAGGTTGGAGACCATAGGCAAAGGCAAGCCTGCCCACGATCTCTTCCGCCGTATACTTTGCCCGCAGATTTTCCAGGCTCTGATCCCCGTCCCGTTTGGACAGGCGGCGGCCATCGGGAGCCAGCAGGAGCGGGCAATGGGCAAACTTTGGGGCGGGCAGGCCCAGCAGACGGTAAAGATAAAGCTGCCGCGCGGTCGAAGAGAGCAGGTCCGCGCCCCGCACCACCTCTGTGACCCCCATCCGGGCATCGTCCACCACCACAGCCAGCTGGTAGGCAAACACGCCATCGGCGCGGCGGAGGTAGAAATCCCCGCAGTCGCGGAGCAGGTTCTCGGTGTGGGGGCCCATACAGCCATCGGTGAAGGTGATGTCCTCATCGGGCACCATGAGACGATAGGCCGGGGCTTTCTTTTTGCGCTTTTCGGCGATCTGCTCCGCCGTCAGCCCCCGGCAGGTGCCGGGATAGATCACATTGCCGTCGGAGGTGTGGGGTGCGCTGGCGGCATGGAGCTGGGCACGGGAGCAGAAACAGGGGTAAACAAGGCCTTGTGCTTCCAGTTTGTTATAGCTCTCGGTGTAGATGGCGGCGCACTCGCTCTGGTAATAGGGGCCGTTGGGGCCGCCGCTGCTGCCGCCCTCATCCCAGACAAGGCCCAGCCAGCGCAGGTCCTCTTCCAGTGCGTCGGCATATTTGCGAGGGCAGCGCTCGGCATCCAGATCCTCAATGCGCAGAACGATGCGCCCGCCCTGACTTCTGGCGCTGAGCCAGGCCAGCAGGCTGCAGGCCAGATTGCCCAGATGCAGCCGCCCGCTGGGGCTGGGGGCAAAGCGCCCGGTCACAGCGCTCACAGGCCCAGCTTCCACTCGCCGTCCACAGGCTGGGAGATGGGCGTGTTATAGAACTCGGCCATGGCCTTTGCCATGTACTCGGCATCCTTGCAGCTGGCGGTCTCCATTGCGGAATGCATGGCCAGCTGTGCCAGACCGATATCCACCATGGGGATCAGAATCTGGTGGCCCAGCAGGTTGCCCAGCGTGGAGCCGCCGGGAACATCCGCGCGGTTTGCGGCCACCTGCACCGGCACACCGGCCTTTTTGCAGATCTCGGCAAAGGCAGCGCCGGTAAAGCCGCTGGTGGTGTAGGTCTGGCGGGCATTGTACTTCAGCAGCACACCGCCGCCCATGACCGCCACATTGGCGGGATCGCTCTTTTCGGGGTGGTTGGGGTGGGTGGCGTGGCCATTGTCGGCGCTCAACAGCAGGCTGTTGGTGCAAGCACGGATGCTCTGCTCCCGGGTGACCCCCAGCTTTTCCTCAATGCGGGCCAGTACGTTGGCCATCAGGGTGCCCTGTGCGCCCTGCCGGCTGGAGGAGCCCACCTCCTCGTTGTCGAACATGACCCACATATCACCGCGGCCTTCCTCCTCGCCGCGGCCCTGCAGGAAGCCCCACAGGGTGGTGTAGGCGCATTCCAGGTCATCGATGCGGCCGGACATGAAGTATTCGCCCTTCAGGCCCACGCGCTCGGCCTTTTCGCGGGTGCAGAGCACCAGGTCAGCGTCCACGATGTCCTCAGCCTTGACCCCGGCTTCCTCAGCCAGAGCGTCCCGCAGGGTGGAGCCTGCCTCACCAAAGATGGGCTGCAGATCCACCTGAGGGTTGTACTTCATGCCGTTGTTCAGGTCATGGCTGAAGTGGATGCAGAGGTTAGGGATGACAGCCAGCGCCCGGTCGGGGTGGACCAGCAGGCTCCGGATGCCGTTCTCCGTGCGGACCAGAATGCGGCCCGCCACGCTCAGGGGACGGTCCAGCCAGGTGGGCATGATCATGCCGCCGTAGCCCTCGGTCTCCGCCTTGGCAAAGACTGCGTCCTTGCCGCCGTCCAGCTGCTTGATGCGCCAGGTGGGAGAATCGCTGTGGCTGGCGGTGACATGCCAGCCGGTCAGCTCGCCCTTGGGCATCCGCCATGCCAGCACGGCAGAGCCGTTGCGGGTGGTGTAATATCTGCCGCCGGGCACCAGCTCCCAGGCTGCGCTCTCGGGGCAGTTCTGGTAGCCGTTCTCCTCCAGAATCTTCACAGCCGCAGCCGTGGAGTGGAAGGCGCTGACACCGGCGTTCAGGAAATCGAAGAGACCTTCGACGGAAAAGGTGTTATTCTGCATTTTATGTTCTCCTTTATTTTCAGGTTGCCCATTGCTAAACCTCTCCGTCATTGCTTCGCAATGCCACCTTTCTTGGCTCCCCTGTTAGGGGAGCTGTCGCCGCAGGCGACTGAGAGGTTTCGCCACAATTATACCGTTTCTCTTATCAAAAAGCAATCACACCGGGGCCATCTCGGCAAGCTGCTGTTCAAGCGCATGGCGGAGCTGGGCGGCGTGCAGGCCGCAGACCAGCTGGACCCGGGTGCCCTGCACCACAAGACCTTTATGGGGCAGGGAGAGCAGAGCCCCCATATCCAGCAGCGAGGCATCCCGCACCGTGAGCCGGAGGCGGGTGAAGCAGTTTCCCAGCTGGGCGATGTTCTCCGGCCCACCCAGCGCGGCGATGAACCGGCACACCTCCTGCGGGTCGGCGTACGGGGACTGGTCTGCGGAGAGGGCAGCTTCCCGGCCCGGGGTGGGCAGATCCTTTGCTTTGATGAGGACGCTGAACACGGCAAAGTAGGTCAGGATCTCCGCAAGGCCCAGCAGATAGAGCAGCGGCATGTTCTGCAGCTGCTCCCCGGCGCTCAGGTTGAACACCAGCGACCCCAGCAGGTTGGAGGTAAAGGCCCGGACGTGCAGGACATGGAGCAGCACCATAAAGCCGCCCGTAATGACCGCATGAGCCACCCAGAGCAGGGGCGAAACGAAGCAGAACAGAAAATCAATGGGCTCGGTGATGGAGGCCACCGAGGCCGTGACCGCCAGCGGGATCATAGCGGCGGCGGTACGGGCACGGTTCTCCCTGCGGGCCGTGAAGATGAAGGCCGCTGCAATGCCCAGATAGCCAAAGGTCTTGGTGAAGCCGGTGTACATCCAGACGATGCCGTCTGAGAGGGGCAGGCCCATGGTGTACTCAGTCATGCAGACGGCGTAAGCACCTGTGTAGGTCACAGAGCCCACAGTCAGGCTGCCGCCCAGCGAGGAGAACTGGAAGGGCATATAGATGAGGTGATGCAGGCCGGTGGGGATGAGCAGCCGTTCCAGAAAGCCGTAAAGGAACACACCCGCGTTCCCTGAAGCCGCGATCCAGCCCGTGAGGGCGCTGACCGCCCGCTGCAGCGGCGGGCA
Organism: Faecalibacterium sp. DFI.5.82; assembly: GCF_029076575.1. Lineage (NCBI taxonomy): Bacteria > Bacillati > Bacillota > Clostridia > Eubacteriales > Oscillospiraceae > Faecalibacterium > Faecalibacterium sp. DFI.5.82. The sequence goes on along the minus strand of NZ_JARFIS010000006.1, from coordinate 135,660 downwards.
GACGAAGCAGAACCCCAGCCCCAGTGCCACCGCCAGCGCCGACAGCCACAAAAACGACCACCGCAGACCCGAATAAAGCTGGGTGATCATGCCATAAAACTGCTTTTCGCAGGTGCGGTTGAAGAGCCACGCCGCCGCAAAGCCCAGCACGATGCCGCTTGCCACGCCGGTGTCCACCACCTGAATGCCCAGAATGGTGGTCTGGCCCGTGCCCGCAAGGCCGGTCATCCCGTTCGGCTGGGCAAGCAGTCCCAGCGCTTCCAGCGCGGTGTGGTTGGCTGTGAGGAACACCAGGTAGGCCATCAGCGCCAGCAGGGCGGCATCCTGCTTTTCGGTTTTGGCGTGCACGGCTGCCACCCCCACGCAGAGAATGACGCTGAGGTTGTTGATGAGCACCATCATCCCGTTGTAGAGCAGCTGACCCACCAGCTGCAGCGGAGCCCACTGCAGCACCGGCAGCGCCTGACACAGGGGCTTGCTGGTGAGCAGCGCTCCCAGCACCAGCAGCAGGCCCGCCGCCGAAAGATAAGACAGCGGCGACAGCAGCGACTGTGAAAAGCGTTCCAGCCGCCGCAGAAATTTCTGCATCCGTTTCTCCCCCTTTTCCCGGTTCTTCACCCGTTTCTCCCAGTTTGACCATGGCCGGATTATACGCGCCAGCGCAAAAAATGTCAATCCCGCCCGACTGAGAAAAAAACGACAAAAGTTTGTATAGTTTGCACAGCCGGGGTGAAAAATCGTCCTGCGCACGCCGATTGACAACAGCCCGGCAGAACAGTATACTAGAAATGTACCAGAGCAGTTTCTCCGGCAGATGGGCCGGAACACGATAAAAGGAGGCTTTCCTATGATTCGCAAGCGTATTCTTTCCCTGCTGGTCTGCGCCGCCCTGCTGTGCGGCGTGCTGGCGGGCTGCAGCACCTCTTCTGGCAGCACTGCCGCTTCCAGCTCTTCCGCTTCTGCAAGCGAGAGCATCCCCTCTTCCACCGTGACCGCCGACACTGGCAAGGTGGGCCCGCTGGACGCAGGCGAGAACTCCCTGTTCTCCCTCTCTGACCCGGACGATGCCTTTGCCCCCTGCCTTGGCTGGGGCCCCGGCGTGTCCGGCTGCTCGCTGAAATCCGTCATCGCGGCGGCTTCCCTGCTGAAATGGGCCGATGGCTGCAACATGAGCATCCAGCCGGTCAGCGACATCAAAGATGCCTATACCCAGTGGTTCGACAGCCTGAGCGCCGATGACCAGCAGAGCTTTGCCGATGCCTGGCCGCTCATCAAGGCCGATGCCGAGACCCTGCTGACCGACAAGGACAGCATGACCGGCCGCATCGAGGATGCCGGTCTGGATGCCAAAGAGCTGCCCGGCTGTTCCGAGGAAAACTGGAAAGCCCTGGCCGATGTCATTGACGTACTGGTCCCGGCTTCCAGCGAGTATTGATCGTTCCGTCTGCCCCTGAATGCAAGAGACATAAAAATAAGCCCGACGTTGTCGGGCTTATTTTTATGTTCAGATCTTCTTCAGGGTGTACTGGCGGGTGCCCATACCGATCTTTTCGGCCTGATCCAGCGTTGCCTTCCACTCGACATTGGGGTTGGAATCCTTGAAGTTGTCGTGGTGGCAGTTCCAGCCGGGCTTTGCAAGGTTCTGGCCCAGCTGACTGTTGGGCAGGGGCTGTGCGTTCAGGCAGGCATCGGCACAGGCCTGATCCAGCGCCACGGGGTCAAAGGAGGCGAACATGCCGATATCCGGCAGGATGGGGGCATCGTTCTCGCCGTGGCAGTCACAGTTGGGGCTGATATCCTGCACCAGACTGATGTGGAAGCAGGGGCGGCCTGCACAGACGGCGGCGGCGTACTCTGCCATCTTGCGGTCCAGCTCCTCGTTGGCACTGCTGTCGATGGAATAGATGGCATCGAAGTTGCAGGCACCGATGCAGCGGCCGCAGCCCTTGCACTTTTCGTAATCAATGACCGCCTTGTTGTTCTCGTTGTAGCGGATGGCATCGGAGCCGCACTCTTTGGCGCAGCGGTGGCAGCCGCGGCAGAGCTCCTCCTGCACGGCGGGCTTACCGGAGGAGTGCTGCTCCATCTTGCCCGCACGGGAGCCGCAGCCCATGCCGATGTTCTTGATGGCTCCGCCGAAGCCAGTCGCTTCGTGGCCCTTGAAGTGGGTCAGGCTGATGAAGATGTCGGCATCCATAATGGCGCGGCCGATCTTGGCGGTCTTGCAGTATTCGCCGTTGGGCACGGGCACCTCAAGCTCATCGGTGCCGCGCAGGCCATCGCCAATGATGATCTGGCAGCCGGTGGTCATGGGCCAGAAGCCGTTTTCCTGCGCGCAGCTCAGGTGCTCCAGCGCATTCTTGCGGCTGCCCGGGTACAGTGTGTTGCAGTCGGTCAGGAAGGGCTGGCCCCCCTGCTCCTTACACAGGTCTGCCACTACCTTGGCGTAGTTCGGGCGCAGGAAAGCCAGGTTGCCCAGCTCGCCAAAGTGCATCTTGATGGCCACGAACTTGCCGTCCATATCAATGCTCTTGATGCCCGCCGCAATGCACAGGCGGCGCAGTTTTTCGGTCAGGCTGGTGCCCACAGGACACCGGAAGTCGGTGTAATATACAGTCGATGCTTCCATAGGGATCTCCTCCGTTTTTGACAATTTCAGGCGCGGCACTTTCCCGCTGCCGGGTTCTCTCTTTATGGCTCCAGTATAGCACAAGGCCGGGGCCGGTGCAATTGCCCCAGGGCGCAAAAAAGCCGCCCGGGCGGGCGGCTGGGGGGTTCGGGAGGGATTTACGCAATGGCGGTGATGGCGGCCACAGCCAGGACGATCAGACCCAGCACGATGCGGTAGAGGCCGAAGAACTTGAAGTTATGGCGCTTGACGTAATCCATCAGGAAGCGGATGGCGGCAAGGCTGACCACAAAGGCGACCACACAGCCCACCACGAGGACAGCGATCTCGGTGCCGGTCATCGCAGCGCCGGAGAGAACAAACTTGACCACCTTGAGCAGGGACGCGCCCGCCATAACCGGAATGGCGAGGAAGAAGGTAAACTCGGCCACACAGGCACGGGACAGACCCAGCAGCAGGCCGCCCACGATGGTGGCACCAGAGCGGGAGGTGCCGGGGATGATGGCCAGCATCTGCCACACGCCGACGATGAAGGCTTCGCGGTAGGTGATCTGTTCCAGCCGGGTGACATGCGGGGCGGTGCGGCGGTTCTCCACAAGGATGAAGAGGACACCGTACAGGATCAGCATGGCGGCGACCGTGATGTAATTGTAAAAGCGGGTCTCAAACCAGTCGTCCAGCGGGCTGATGATGAGCACCGGGATGGTGGCGGCCACCACCTTGAACCAGAGCTGCCAGACGGCAGGTTTGGAGCAGACGCGGCCATGGCGCAGGCCGAAGGGCCAGAGCTTATTCCAGAACAGCACCACCACGGCCAGAATGGCACCCAGCTGGATGACCACGCGGAACATGGACATAAACTCCTCGCTGGCGTTGAACTTGACCACCTGCTCCACCAGGATCATATGGCCGGTGGACGAGATGGGCAGCCACTCGGTGATGCCCTCCACAATGCCCATCAGGATGGCTTTCAGTATTTCAAGAAACATGGGTTCTCCTCCCTGCAAAGCGGCACAGGCGCTCTGCACACATTCAGATTGGGTTCGCTTTCCAGTATATCATATTCTGAGAGCCTGCGCACGAAAAATCACAAATTTTATACAGGAGCACTGTCTGCTTTTTCTGTATTTATCTGCCGCGGGAAATATGCTATACTGGACACAACGCTTTTCCCTGTGTTTCCTTCTGACGCGGAATGCCGGGCCAGATAAAAACAGATTTTGAACAATGAGGTGACATCCATGAATATTCTGGTGATCGGCTGCGACCAGGTGGGCGCGGCACTGGTGCGGGATCTGGAACGCATCGGCCATGATATTTCCCTGATCGAAAAGGACCCCGAGCAGCTCAAGCGGCTGGACAGCTTTGATGATTATTCCTTTGGCGGCACAGCCCTTGTGGGCGACCCCACCGATCCCGACATCCTCAAGCAGGGCGGCGTGGAGAACTGCGACGCGGTGGCCGCTGTGTGCGAGGATGACTCCGTGAACCTGATGGCTGCACAGATCGCAAAGAACATCTTCCGGCGCGAAAAGGTCATCTGCCGCGTCTCTGACCCGCATTTGCAGGTGCTCTACCACAAGACCTACGAGCTGGACACGATCTGCCCCACCATCCTGACAGAACAGGCCGTGTTCCGTGCGCTGGCGAAGTGAGGTTTTATCCCAAATTAGTTTTACCCAAAGTAATGTGAGGTATCAATATGAAAGTTTGTATTGCAGGCGGCGGGCGTGTTGGGCGGTATCTGGCCCAGAGCCTGCTGACGAACCACCATTCGGTGGTCATCATTGAACCCATCGAGGCCCAGTGCCGGATGCTGGCAGATTCGCTGGACATCCCCGTGATCTGCGGCGATTCCATCAGCGTGGACACCCTGCGCACCGCCGATGTTGGCAGCTGCAACGCTTTTGTGGCCGTGACCGGCTCGGACGAGGACAACCTCGTGGCCTGCCAGATTGCCAAGCGGGAGTTCGGCGTGGACCGCACCGTGGCCCGGGCCTCTAACCCCAAGAACCGGGAGCTGCTGCACACCTTAGGCGTGGACACCGTGGTCTGCGGCACCGACAACCTGAGCCACATTCTGGAGCGAGAGATCGAGACGGATACCATCCGCCAGCTGCTCAGCCTGGGCGGCGGCACAGCCAGCTTGAACGAGATCCTGCTGCCTGAGAACTTCAAGTTTGCGGGCAAGGCCATCATGGATGTGCCCATTCCCGGCGATGCCATTCTGGTCAGCATCACCCGCGACACCGAGTTCATCATCCCCCACGGCAACACCGTTCTGCTGCCCTGGGACCGCATCCTGGTGCTGACGCAGGACGATACCCTGCACCTGCTGACCGATGCCTGGGAGCTGAACAGCAAGTGACGGAGCGGGAGCTGCGCCGCACGGCGCTCATCATCCCGCCCCGGGGCCGGGCTGTGCTCTGCTGCTGGGCCGCCATCCCGGGCCTGTTGGCGGCTCCCTTTGTGTTCTGGCAGAGCATGCCCGCCGGGGTGGTGTTCTGCCTGCTCTGGGCCGCACTGGTGGCGGTGGTGTACCAGCGCGCCTGCAGCTATGCCGCTGCGCTGGGCGCGGAGACCCTGACGGTGTACTCCGGCATCGTCTTCCCGCTGCGGCGGGCGATCCGACGCAGGGCCGTAACAGGGCTGTTCCAGCTGCGCACGCCGTTGCTCCGGCTGGCAGGGGGATCTGTGGTCGTCATCACGGCACCGGGCACGCGGCTTATTTTACCGGCGGTCCCGGCAGAGCAGGCCTCTGCCCTCACCCATGTCCTTGCGGAGGAGATTCGATGAACGAACGCCGCCTGCACCCCTTTACCGTTCTGCGGTTTCTGCGCAAGACGCTGGTGGTCTATCTGCTGCCGCTGGTTCAGGTGCTGTTTGAGCGGAACTGGACAGCCCTGTACACGGCGCTGCGGCAGGATGCGCTGCTGTTCCTTCTGCTCTGCGCAGTGAGCTGGGGCATCCTGCGTGTGAGCAGCTGGAGCATGGATGACACCGGAGTCTTTCATCTGCACTGGCGGCTGGGCATCCGGCTGAATCGTGCCCTACGGGGCGAGATGCTGGCGGCACTGACCATCGACCGGCCCCTGCTCTACCGGATGGCCGGGGCAAGCCGCCTGACCCTTTACCCAGTGGGCGCGGCGCAAAAGCACACCCTTTCGGTCTGCCTGCCCAAAGCCGATGCCGAGGCGGTGGCAGACCAGCTGATGCCTCTGGTAAAGCCTACCCTGCACCGGCCCGCCGGAGGAGAGCGGGCGGCGCTGGGTTTTCTGGGGGCCAACGGCCTCTCCACGCTGGCCCTGTTCGTGCTGGCCGTGCACCAGACCCGGGATGTTCCGGACTGGAACCCTGCCGTTTTTGCCCAGATCCAGGTGAGCTTTCTGGCCCGATTCGCGGCGCGGTGGCTCCCTGCAGGCGCGGCATGGCTGCTGGCGGCTGCAGGCTTTCTGCTGGGGGCCAGCCTGATGCGCAGCTTTGCTCAGACCGTGCACTACACTGTCTGGCACACGGCCGACCAGATCGGCAGCCGGGGCGGCTGGCTGGAGCACTTCGAGTGCCGGGTGCGGACAAGCGAGATCAGCTTTGCAGATGTCCGCATCTCCCCCGCCGCCCGGCTGATGAAACGCTGGCCGGTCTTTGTAACGGCGGGCGGCTGCTCCCCCGAGCTGCCGCTGTTCGTCTACCACAGCGGCGAGGAGGCATTGTTCCGGGAGCTGCTGCCGGAGTTCCGGATGCCGCCCGACCTGCTGGCCCGCACCGAGCAGCGCAGTCTCATCTTTTTTGCACCGGCAGGCATTCCCTTTGCCCTCTGCCTCCTGCTGACGCTGGTCTCGGCCACAGTGCTGCCCCAGCTGACCGTGACCCTGCTCATCCCCACCTTCTTCTTTGGGGCACTGCTGGCCGGAGCCGCAGCCGGCTACCGGCGGGAGGGCCTCTGGCTGCGGGAGGGCCGCATGACCCTGCGGCGGCAGCAGGGACTCTACCTGCATTGCATCTGTGTGTTTCACCCGGATGTTTGCCTGACCGCAGCACAAAGCCCTTGGGCTGCCAGTGTGGGCCGCACCAATCTGACCCTGACCTTTCCCGGCTGGGTAAAGCTCAAGGTGAGGAGCGTACCGCTGCGGGATGCGGAGAAATTTTTCAGATTTATGGAAACGAATTAAACCTCTCAGCCGCCGATCGGCGACAGCTCTCCCAATAGGGGGAGTCCTTGGCATAAAGATAAAGCTATTTGTTCTTAGGGGAAGTAAAATTGTTATGATTCATACGGTATTATTTGATTTGGACGGCACTTTGCTGAACACCATCGACGACCTGGCTGATGCAGGCAACTGGGTGTGCGCACAGCACGGGTGGCCGGAGTTTACGGTGGAGCAGTTCAAGCACATGGTGGGCAACGGCATCCCGAAGCTCGTGGAGCGGTTTTCGCCCGCCGATGCCCGCACACCGGAGCAGCTGGCCGCTACGCTGGCGGAGTTTACCGCCCGGTACGATGCCCACAAGGAGGACAAGACCGCGCCTTACCCGGGCATTGCTGCCCTCATTGACGCGCTGAACGCCGCAGGCGTGCAGTGCGCGGTGTTCTCCAACAAGGCTGACCCGCTGTGCGGCAAGATCATCGAGCATTATTTCGGGGCAGGTCGGTTTGTTCTGGTACGGGGCAGCCGCCCGGGCGTGCCCACCAAGCCCGACCCCACCGGTGTTTACAGCCTGATGCAGGACCTGCACGCAGACCCTGCCAGCACCCTGTTTGTGGGCGACAGCGATGTAGATATCCTGACCGGGCACAATGCCGGTCTGCCTGCCATGGGAGCGCTGTGGGGCTTCCGGGGCCGCGCAGAGCTGACTGCTGCCGGAGCCGATGCACTGGCCGGCGTGCCTGAGGATATTTTAGAATACGTTAGAACACATTAAAGGAACGACCCTCTCCGGTGCTGTGAAGCACGGACGGAGAGGGTCGATTTTTATTTGCAGACTGTTCACAGGATGTTTCTTGCATAAACTCCCCTGTTTTCCTATAATATAGTTCCTATTTGAAACAATGGAGAAACGGAGGACTTGCCCATGGCAGCTGAAAAGAAAACTTCCCCCAACGTAGAGAGCCGCCTGCGCCACAACATCCTGAAAATGCCCCAGGAGGTGTATGCCGCCAGCGGCATCGTAATCAACGGGCGGCGGCTGAAAAGCTTTGTATTCACCACCGACCTTGCCATCATCCGCAACTGCGACGCGGACGCGGTGTTCGCGGTCTATCCTTTCACGCCCCAGCAGGCCATCAGCGATGCCATCATCAAGGCATCCTACATCCCGGTGTTCTGCGGTGTGGGCGGCGGCACCACCCACGGCGTGCGCACCCTGAACCTTGCCCGCGACGTGGAGAGCCAGGGTGCCATGGGCGTGGTGCTCAATTCCCCCATCTCTGACCTGAACCTGCTGGCGGTCTCGCGGGTGGTGGACATCCCGGTCATCATCACAGTGACAAAAGAGGATACCAACATCCAGAGCCGCATTGATTCCGGGGCATCCATCCTGAATGTGGCCTGCAGCACCGACACGCCCCGGGTGGTGGCAAAGATCCGGGAGCAGTTCCCGGATGTGCCCATCATCGCCAGCGGCGGCAAGACCGGCGAGAGCATTTCCGCCACCATTGCGGCGGGTGCCAACGCCATTACCTATACGCCGCCCTCTCCGGCTGTGCTGTTCAAGGAAATGATGGAGAAATATCGGGAATGATTTACGCAAGACGCTGTAACTTTTTTCTGTTACAGCGTCTTTTTTACGCCATGAAAGGAGATATTTCAGAAATTTTTGAATTTTTGCGAAATAATTGTTGACAAATCGCGGTCGATTGGATATAATAATAAAGCACTGTTCAAGTGCACAAAATAAATATGGCGGTATAGCTCAGTTGGCTAGAGCATTCGGTTCATACCCGAAGTGTCACCGGTTCAAATCCAGTTACCGCTACCACGTTACAGAGTTTCGCTAAGATAAGGGGGACGGTCGTCCGCAGTAGTGGATGATGGATGTCGGAGGTTTTAGCGAAGCTCTGTGTTTTTGAGGCCCGTTGGTCAAGCGGTTAAGACACGGCCCTTTCACGGCTGTAACATGGGTTCGATTCCCGTACGGGTCACCAAAAAGCTTCTGATTGAAAAATCAGGAGCTTTTTTCTTTTTGTTTTTCTACACAACAAAACCCCGCCGTCTGCATCACGCGGACGGCGGGGTTTTCAACATTTTATGAGTGCTTTGTGGAAAAGCTCAGGCTCAGCCCTTCTTGTGGGTGGGAACCATAACTTCCAGGCCGCCCATGTAGGGCTGCAGCACCTTGGGGATGGTCACGGAGCCATCGGCCTGCAGATGGTTCTCCAGGAAGGCGATCAGCATACGCGGAGGAGCCACGCAGGTGTTGTTCAGGGTGTGGGCCAGATAGGTCTTGCCGTCCTTGCCCTTGACGCGGATGTGCAGGCGGCGTGCCTGTGCATCGCCCAGGTTGGAGCAGGAGCAGACCTCAAAGTACTTCTGCTGGCGGGGGCTCCAGGCCTCGATATCGCAGCTCTTGACCTTCAGGTCAGCCAGATCGCCGGAGCAGCAGTTCAGCTGGCGCACGGGGATCTCCATGCTGCGGAACAGCTCCACGGAGTTCTTCCAGAGCTTCTCGTACCAGTCGGCGCTCTCCTCGGGGCGGCAGACCACGATCATCTCCTGCTTCTCGAACTGGTGGATGCGGTAGATGCCGCGCTCCTCGATGCCGTGTGCGCCCTTCTCCTTGCGGAAGCAGGGGCTGTAGGAGGTCAGGGTCAGGGGCAGAGTAGCCTCGTCCAGGGTCTGGTCGATGAAGCGGCCGATCATGGTGTGCTCACTGGTACCGATCAGGTACAGATCCTCGCCCTCGATCTTGTACATCATGGCATCCATTTCGGGGAAGGACATCACGCCCTGCACCACGTTGCCGTGCATCATAAAGGGAGGAATGACATAGGTGAAGCCCTTGTCGATCATAAAGTCGCGGGCATAAGCCAGCACAGCCTCATGCAGGCGGGCAATGTTGCCCAGCAGGTAGTAGAAGCCATTGCCGGCAACGCGGCCAGCAGCGTCCATATCGATGCCGTCAAAGCTCTCCATGATCTCGGTGTGGTACGGGATGGGGAAATCGGGCACCACAGGCTCGCCAAAGCGCTGAGCCTCCACATTGTAGGTGTCATCGGGGCCGATGGGCACGCTGGGGTCGATCATCTGGGGGATGGTGTACATGATCTCCTGGATGCGGTCAGCCAGCTTGGCTTCCTCGGCTTCCAGCTCTGCCATCTTGTCCGCATCGGCCTTGACGGCGGCGTTGTTGGCATCGATCTGTGCCTGCAGCTGGGCCTTCTGGGCCTCGTCGGTGCACTTCTTCAGCTGACCGAACAGGGGGCCGTTGGCCTTGCTCAGCTTGTTGCGGGCAGCCTTCAGGCTCTCAACTTCCTTCAGGCACTCGCGGTACTTTGCGTCCTTCTCGATGACTTCATCCACCAGAGGGAGCTTGGCATCCTGGAACTTCTTCTTGATGTTTTCCTTGACAGCATCCGGGTTGTCACGGACAAATTTGATATCAAGCATGATTTACTCTCCTTACTCTATTTCGGTTCGCATGGGGCGGGTGGGCCCTTTCCCATGCCGTTCAAAGGCGGCGTGCCGCCTTAGATCGCTATGTTTTTCTTCTCGGGCAGGCTTGCCTTCGTACAACCTCTCAGTCGGGCTTGCGCCCGCCAGCTCCCCTAATAGGGGAGCCTCTGGCGTATACGAAAAGCTTTCATCGGCTGCCAATGCCTCTCCTACTGGGCAACAACAATGACGGAGAGGTTTAATCCTCAACCTGATATTGCCCTAATAAGTTTGCAAAAGCCTTCAGCTGCTCATCCGAGTAGAAGTGGACGGTCAGCTTGCCCTTGCCATCGTGGTAGGCCACATTGACCTCACTGCCCAGCGCCTGCTTCAGGCTCTCCTCCACCTCCACAGGCAGGGTGCCGCGCGGGGCGGGCTCCACAGGCTCTTTGGGGGGCTTGGCCAGCTTTTTGCACAGGGCCTCTGCCTGCCGGACATTCAGCTCATGGTCGGCAATGATCTGTGCCGCCTGCTCCTGCAGCTCCGGGGTGGGCAGGCCCAGCACCACCTTTGCGTGGCCGGTGGTGAGGAAACCGCCCTTCAGCAGCTCCAGCACCGTTTCGGGCAGGTTGAGCAGACGCAGGCTGTTGGCCAGTGCACTGCGGCTCTTGCCCAGTTTGCGGGCGGCCTGCTCCTGGGTCAGGTCACAGCGGGTCATCAGCTCCCGGATGCCCAGTGCTTCTTCCACCGGGTCCAGATCCTCGCGCTGAAGGTTTTCCACCAGCGCCAGCTCCATGGCCTGCTCATCTGTGACATCCTTCACGACGACGGGTGCCTCGGTCAGGCCCGCCATCCGGCAGGCACGCCAGCGGCGCTCACCGGCCACGATGAGATAGCGGTCTACCCCGTGGGGCCGCACCGCGATGGGCTGCAGCAAACCGTGCTCTGAGATGCTGGCCGCCAGCTCTGCCAGCGTTTCCTCATCAAAGGTCTTGCGGGGCTGGGCCGGGTCCGGCTCGATCTCCCGCAGGGGCAGTGTCTCGATCCGGTTATCGGACTCAAAGCTGGGGGCTGTGTCCTCAAACAGACTTTCCAGGCCCCGGCCCAGTCCTCCTCTTTTTTTTGCCATAGGTTACGCTTCCCCCTGCTTCACTTGTTCCAGTGCGCTTTTCTGCTCGGCGGGGGCACTGTTCCCTTTTGTGCGGCGGCGTGCCGGTTCATGCGGGCGGTTGTTCTTTACGAACTCAATGGCGAGATCCATATAGGCCTCGCTGCCCTTGCCCTTGGGCTCATAAAAATTGATGGGCTGGCCGTAGCTGGGCGCTTCCGAGATCCGGATGGTGCGCGGGATGGTGGTCTTGTAGACCTTGGAGCCAAAATACTTTTTGACCTGATCCACCACCTGCAGCGTCAGGTTGAACCGCCCGGAGAACATGGTGAACACCACGCCCTCGATGTCCAGATAGGGGTTGTACTTCTTGCGGATGGTCTTGAGGGTGCTGATGAGCTCCGACAGGCCCTCCAGTGCGTAATACTCACACTGGATGGGGATAAGCACGCTGTCGCAGGCGCACAGACCGTTCAGGGTGAGCAGATCCAGGCTGGGCGGGCAGTCCACAAAGATGAAGTCGTAGTCCTTCTGCACCGAGGCCAGCGCCTTGCGCAGGCGGCTTTCGCGGCCCGGCAGATCGATCATTTCCAGACCCGCACCCGCAAGCCGGGTGTTGGAACCGATGACATCGGTGCGGAACTCGGTCTTGCGGATGGCATCCTTTGCCTCCGCCTCACCGATCAGCAGCTCATAAGTACCCACATCGACACTCCGCTTGGGAATGCCGTAACCGGTGGTGGTATTGCCCTGCGGGTCCAGATCGACGATGAGCGTCTTTTTGCCCAGAGCCGCAACGCAGGACGAAAGGTTCACGGCCGTGGTGGTCTTGCCCACGCCGCCTTTTTGGTTTGCAATTGCAACGATTTTAGCCACGCTCTTTGTTTCCTCCCGGGAAAATTATTTGTTCCACGTGGAACATTCGAGGCCGGGCCCCGCTGTTTTCCCGCCAGCAAAGCCCCTTTAAAGACTAGTATAGCACATCAGCGCGGCTTTTTGAACCTGTTTCCTGATTATTTTGCGTAAAAACCCTGTGGAATTGCATTTTTTGTGAAAATTGCGATGCGTTTTATCTTTGCGCGGCTGCGGTTGGAATGCGCACTGTGTATTCGATATAGCCGTCCCGCTCTTCCCTGTGGGCCGTGGCAGGCACACCGTTGTCCGTCATCAGCCGGATGGCATGGTCGATGGTGTTGACAAAGATGCGCACATCCTTGACCATGGAGATGCGGTGTCTGCCCGGGGCGGCGGCATTGAGCACCTGCTCAATGTACAGGTCGGTCTGCCGGGCATTCATCCGCCGCTTGGCAATGGTGATAAGGGCTTCGCTCCGCCGGTTCTCGGGCAGGCGCAGGACAGCCCGGGCGTGGCGCTCGGTCAGGCCATTGTCCAGCACGAACTGCCTTTGGTCGGTGGTCAGCTGCAGCAGCCGCAGCTTGTTGGCAAGGGTGGGCTGTGCCATGCCCAGCCGCTTGGCCGCCTCGGCCTGGGTGCAGTCCCAAAGGGCGATCACATCCCGCAGCCCCTGTGCCTGCTCAAAGGGGTTCAGGTCTTCCCTCTGGATGTTTTCCAGCAGACCAAGTGCCGCAGTCCGCTGGTCGCCGCAGTCGCAGAGGATGGCCGGAATGGTCTCCATCCTGGCCAACTTGCAGGCGCGGAGCCGCCGCTCCCCTGCCACCAGCTCGTAACCACCCTCGACCTTCCGCACCGAGATGGGCTGTAACAGGCCGTTTTCCCGGATGCTCTGGGCCAGCCCCGCCAGCTCCTTTTCATCAAAAACAGTCCGAGCCTGAAACGGCGAGGGACGGATGCTTTCCACAGGCAGAGTGTAGATCTTTCCGGCAGATTTCTTCCATTCAAACATGATTCTTTCCCCTTTCGCTGAAATGTGACACAGTTTTCCACTGTTTCCCGGGAAACGGTGGAAAAATCGCTCATTGCAGTTCCAGTGTACCAGAAATCAAAAAGCCCTGCCAGAAGAATCGTTCGGCAGGGCTTGGCATTTATCTTGCGGTTTTGCGTTATTTCAGCGGAGACTTTGCGATCTTTCCACCGTTTCTGGGGTAGGCTGTCGGAGTTTGCGAAATCTTTTTGCAGAGGATGAGGGTCCGGGTATCGCCGCCCGGCAGATGCAGGGTGCGGGTCTCCTTGTACTCGCCGCCCAGCTTCCGGATGGCACCGCGGGCTGCAGCCAGCTCCTCCTCGCCGGAAGCGCCTTTCATGGCAAGGAAGCTGCCACCCACCTTGACCAGCGGTAAGCAGTACTCGGCCAGCATGGGCAGAGCCGCCACCGCACGGGCAGAGGCCAGATCAAACTGCTCCCGCCATGCTTTGCGGGCGGCTTCCTCGGCGCGCTCCTTGGCAAACTCCACCCCGGTCAGGCCCAGCTGAGCGCAGGCATACTTCAAGAACTCCACCCGCTTGCCGGTGGGCTCCATCAGGGTCAGCTCCAGCTCGGGCTTGTAGATCTTTGTCACGATGCCTGGGAATCCGGCACCGGCACCCACGTCCACCATCTTCCCTGCTACCTCGGGCTGGCTGGCAAACAGCAGGCTGTCGAGGAAGTGCTTGTCCTCAATGCCCTCCGGGTCGGTAATGGCGGTCAGATTGACCTTCTGGTTGTAGTCCACCAAGATCTGCGCAAAGGCATCCAGCTGGTCCAGCTGGTCCCCGGTCAGCGCAATGTTCCACATGGAACATTTTTGCTCCAGTCTCGCTTTATCGATCATTTCGCACCTCTCGTTCTCGATTTCAAATCGGCGCAGAACAAAAATGCGGTCAAGAGATTTTCGTGCGAATGCACGAATCTCCAGCATTTTTGTTTGAAGCCTTCTTCTTTGGGGTCACCAGGGGCGAGCAACCCCTGGTTCGTGCCTCCCGCGCCTCGAAAGCAGCGGGTGCTTTTCTGGTTCTCTTTTGGCACGCAAAAGAGAACTCAGTCTCCATTCAAAACAACATAAACAGGCTCATGGTGTACCGCCGGCAGGAACTTTTCCAGAACATCCTTCGTGTACAGCTTGAGCGAGGAGGTGTTGATGCAGGGGTGACATCCCAGAAACTCCCCCTTGACCACATCCTCATCCATGAGAAGCTGGACTTTGTTTTCCTTGTCGTTCGCCAGCCCAATAACAGACGAGGAGCCCGGCGTACAATCCAGATACTGCTCCATATCCTCCGGGGAGGCAAAGCTCAGGCGGGAAATGCCCAGCTGATGGGAGAGCTCCTTTGTCTTGAAGGGCTTGTCCCCCGGCATCATCAGCAGGTAAAAGTTCGTTTTCTGCCGGTTGCAAAGGAACAGGTTCTTGCAGACCGTGGCACCCAGGCAGTCATCAATGACCACGCAGTCCTCCATGGTGTCGGCCCGCAGAAAGGCATGGTCAGTGCGCCAGTATTCCAGCCCCAGCGCGTCCAGCAGATCATAGGTGCGGATCTCTTTTTCAAGCCGGCCCGTACAATCGGCAGGGCGGCCTTTGTATAGAACCAATTCCATAAAGTAACCCTTCTTTCTTACCATCCTCGCCCTCTCAGGCCGCTTCGCGTCCAGCTCCCCCAAAGGGGGAGCCATTGGCAGGGTTGATTCTACGTTCTGATCAAACCGCCAGAGCCTCTCCCTTTGGGAGAGGTGGCAGTGCAAAGCACTGACGGAGAGGGCGACCCCATTTATCGTTTTGCAGCAGCCAGCGCAATGCTCAGCTGCGCCACATCGGAGGGCGAAACGCCGGGGATGCGGCCCGCCTGCCCCAGATTCTTCGGGCGGATGCGGGTCAGCTTCTCACGGGCCTCCAGCGTCAGGCCGGTCAGGTCCGCATACTCGAAATCTGCGGGAATCAGGGTCTTTTCGTGGCGGGCCACGTCACGGATCATCCGATCCTGTCGGGCAATGTAGCCTGCGTACTTGATCTCGGTCTCCAGCCGCTCGGCCAGCATGGGGGTGATGCCCTCGCCCCAGCCGATCACACCCGCCAACAGCGGATAGCTGATCTCGGGGCGGCGGAGCAGCTCTTCGGCAATGCCGCCCTCCGCGGCAGGGGTCAGCCCGGCTGCTTCCATGGCAGCGCGCAGGTCAGCAGTGCGCAGATGGGTCTCGTGCAGGCGGCGGCGCTCCGCTTCCAGAATGCTCTGGGTGTGCTGGTATTTTGCCCAGCGGTCATCCTGCACCAGACCATACTCCCGGCCAATGGGGGTCAGCCGCTGATCGGCGTTGTCCTGCCGCAGGGTCAGGCGGTACTCGCTCCGGCTGGTCATCATGCGATAAGGGTCCATGACCCCCTTGGTGACAAGGTCATCCACCAGCGTGCCCAGATAGCTGGTCTGACGCTCCAGGATCAGCTGGCTCTCCCCTTTTGCACTGCGGGCAGCGTTCAGACCGGCCAGCAGACCCTGCGCGGCGGCTTCCTCGTAGCCGGAGGTGCCATTGAACTGGCCTGCACCATACAAGCCCCGCACCACCTTGCTCTCCAGCGTGGCTTCCAGGCTGGTCGGGTCTACGCAGTCATACTCGATGGCGTAGGCCGGGCGCATGATCTCAATGTGTTCAAACCCCTGAATGCTCCGGTAAAAGGCGTTCTGTACATCCTCAGGCAGGCTGCTGGACGCACCCTGCAGATACATCTCCTCTGTGTTCTCGCCGCAGGGCTCCACAAAGATGGGGTGCCGGTCCTTGCCCGCAAAGCGCACCACCTTGTCCTCAATGGAGGGGCAGTACCGGGGGCCAACCCCCTCGATCATGCCGCCATAGAGCGGGCTGCGCTGGATGTTGTCCAGAATGATCCGGTGGGTCTCAGGGTTGGTGTAGGCGATCCAGCATTCGACCTTGTTGTGCATGGGTGCATCCGTCAGAAAGCTGAAGGGCTGCAGCTCGCTGTCCGGGTCGCCGGGCTGGCATTCCAGCTTGGAGAAGTCGATGCTTCTCCGGTGGACGCGGGCAGGGGTACCGGTCTTGAACCGTCGCAGAGGCAGACCGGCGGCTTTCAGGCTTTCGGTCAGGGCATTGGCGGCGTGCATCCCGTCAGGGCCGGAAGCATACCACGCATCACCGACAAAAATTTTGCCGCCCAGATTGGTGCCCGTGGCAATGACCACACACTTTGCGCTGTACTCCCCGTTCAGCTGGGTCACTACGCCCTTGACATGGCCGTTCTCCACCTCAATGCCCACCACCTCGGCCTGATGGATGGCAAGGCCGGGCGTGAGTTCAAGGGCGTGCTTCATATATTCGTGGTAGCGCTTGCGGTCGGTCTGAACGCGCAGGGCATGAACGGCAGGGCCTTTGCCCTTGTTCAGCATCCGGCTCTGCAGGTAGGTGGCATCCGCCGCAAGGCCCATCACACCGCCCAGCGCATCCAATTCTCGTACCAGCGTTCCTTTTGCAGTTCCGCCGATGCTGGGGTTGCAGGGCATGTTGCCAATGGCATCCAGGCTCATGGTAAACACCGCCGTTTTGGCACCCAGCGTGGCAGCAGCGTGGGCCGCTTCAATGCCAGCGTGGCCCGCGCCTATTACGATCACATCGTAATCTCCAAGATGATTCATACTTTTCCTATACTTTCCTCTATGGTTCAATCTGCTGTTACCCGGCAGAGCGGCTGGAAGTTTCTCCGAGGACCGTCCGCTGGGGTGGGACCCTGTTGCCGCAGGCAATAGGGCGGGCGATGGAATGGCCCGTTTCGTGTCCGAGGAGAAAGCTGCCAGACGGGCTGCCCTCCGTTACTTCCCCACACAGAACCGCTCAAACACTTCATTGATGACATTCTCCGACGCATTTTCGCCGGTGAGGTTACAGAGGGCATCCAGCGCATCGTCCACACAGACCGATACAGCATCCAGCCCAAACCCGCCGCTGACCGCATCCAGCGCACCGGCCACTGCATCCCGCGCGCGGGTGGCGGCGGCAAGCTGGCGCTGGCCCGAGAGGCTGGCAGCGTGGGGGTCGATGTTGTTGGTGCCCAGCAGGCGGGCAACGGCTGCAGCGATCACCCTGCGGCTCCCCTCTTCCTGGCAGCAGACCGGGAGCACCATGGCAAAATCGCCTGCAATGATCTCTGCGTCAAACTGAGTGGGCTTGTCCTCTTTGTTGACCAGTGCAATGGCCGGGCGGCCAGCGCACCGCTGCGCCAACGCAAGATCCTCCCGGGTCAGGGGCTCAGAGCCATCGAACACCGCCAGGATCAGCCCCGCCTCTTCCAGCTTTTTCCAGCTGCGGCGGATGCCCTCGGCCTCGATCGCATCCTCGGTCTCCCGCAGACCGGCCGTATCGAACAGGTTCAGCCGGATGTCCCCCAGCCGGACGGCCTGCTCCACCACATCCCGGGTGGTGCCCGCCACGGGGGTGACGATGGCCCGGTCGAACCCGGCCAGCAGATTGAGCAGGGTGGACTTGCCCGCATTGGGCCGCCCCACGATGGCACAGTCCACACCCTCCCGCAGGACTGCACCGGCATCATAATTCCGGATGAGGGTGTCCAGCTCTCCCTTCACGGCAGTCAGGGTGGATACCAGCTGGGCATCCTCCAGCGCGGGAACGTCCTCCTCGGGGAAATCCACCCAGGCAGTCAGATGGGCCTGCAGGGCGGTCAGGGCATCCTTTTCAGCCCCGATCTTCTTCGCCAGCGCGCCGTTCAGGGAGGCATTGGCCAGCGCCGCACCCTGTCTGCCATCGGCAGAGATCAGGTCCATAACGGCCTCGGCCTGGGTCAGCCCCAGCTTGCCGTTGAGGAAGGCGCGGCGGGTGTACTCGCCGGGGGCGGCGGGGGCGGCACCGGCTGCGATGCAGCTTTCCACCAGCCGCCGGGCCACCGCACTGCCGCCGTGGCAGGAAAGCTCCACCACATCCTCGCCGGTGTAGCTGTGGGGAGCCCGGAAGAAGAGGGCCACGCCCTCGTCAAAGGCTTCCTCCCCTTCCATGAAATGCCCAAACAGAGCGGTGTAGCCCTTGGCCTCCTCCACCCGCTTATCGGGATTGGCCGGGCAGAACACCTTTGCCGCCACGGCATAGCTCTCCGGGCCGGAAAGACGCACCACGGCAATGCCGCCTGCGCCGGGCGCGGTTGCAATGGCCGCGATCGTTGAATGTTCCATGTTGGTGCTCTCCCTCCGCTCTCAAATCAGAATTATTGTATCACGAAGCGACGAAAAAGGAAAGAGACAAAAAGCCCCCTTCCAGTTTTCCACCGGAAGGGGGCTGCATTGTGCAAAACTCAGCAGGATTTACAGCTCGATCTTGCCGAAGCTGAAATCGGCAAAATCATCCACGCGCTCGGTGCGCTTGGGTGCCACGGGTGCGGCAGTCTCTGCGTCACGGGGAGCATAGGTGCGCTCGGGCACGCTGGAAGGACGGGGACCGCGGCTGCCTGCGGGACGTCCATTCCGGGGACCGCCATTCCGGGGGCTGCTGCCGCGTCCGCCGCGGAAGCCGCCATTGCGGTTGCCGCCGGGGCGGCGGCCATTGCCCCGCGGGCGGCGCTCGCCGTAGGTGTTGTCGGTCTGGGCATCGGGAGCAGTGGAGTAGATGACCACACGGCGGTCACGGCCCTCCCCCTTGCTCTCGCTGCGCACACCCTCCATCTTGCCGATGGCAGAGTGGATGATGCGGCGCTCGTAGGGGTTCATGGGCTCCATGGCAAAGCTGCGGCCGGTCTTGCGCACTTTGTTGCCAATGCGCTGTGCCAGCACGGTCAGGTCATTTTCACGCTTATCGCGGTAGCCGGCCACATCCAGGCCCAGCTTGATGTAATCGCCTTCCAGGCGGTTGGCCACCAGGCTTGCCAGATAGGACAGGCTCTCCATGGTCTCGCCGCGGCGGCCGATCAGGGCACCCAGCTTCTCGCCATCCAGACGGATGATGGTAGCCTCGCCCTTCTGCACGGCGCTGAAGGTGACATTCTCCACGCCCATCAGGGCAATGACTTCCTTCAGGTAGTCCACAGCGGCCTTGACCTTGGCGTTCTCTTCGATGTTGATGGGAACTTCCGGCTCCTCACCCTCTGCGGCGGGGTCAGCAGTCTCCTCAGCAGGAGCGGCCTCCTCTGCCACAGGGGCAGCGGCAGGCTCCTCGGCCTTGGGTTCCTCAGCGGGAGTTTCCTCCACAACAGGCTTCACCTCAGGCTCCACCTTCTCCTCCACCACGGGAGCGGCCGGGGCATCGGGCTCTTCCACGCTCACACGCACCTTGGCGGGGGTGGTCTTCAGGCCCAGAAAACCGGTTTTCTGGGGCATTTCGAGCACTTCATAGCTCACATTCAGGTCGTCGGCCTGCACGCCCAGCAGGGCGCAGGCTTTTGCGCGGGCTTCATCGACCGTCTTGCCGGTCGCTTCCTGAGTACGGATCATAACCGTCAATCCTCCTTCTTGTTTTCCAGCTCGCTCAGCGGAACGGTGCGCTCGTCCTTATAGCGCTCCTCATCCAGCTTGCGGGCATACTCCAGGCGGCGCTTGTTCATTTCGCTGGCGGAGATATTTTTCTCCACGACCTCGCCGGTCTTTTCATCCGTGACCTTGATGGTGGTGCTCTTTACACCGCGCTTCTGCTCCTTCTTGCGGGCAGCCATCTCGGCGGCGACCTCTGCCTTCATCTTCTCAGGGTCGTAGATCTTCTTCATCAACAGGCTCTGCACGGTCATCAGGATGTTGGAAACAACGTAGTACAGAGAGAAAGCGCTGGGCACGGTGAAGCAGAAGAAGACGTACATCAGCGGCATCATATACATGGTCAGCTTCATGCTGCCCTGCATCTCCTGGCCGCTGGCCTTCATGCTGATGTGGGTGGACAGAAACATGGTCACGATCGCCAGGACCGGGAGGATCAGCAGGGGCAAGTTCTCTGCAGCCAGGCTGTACTGGGGCACACGGGTCAGGTCGATGCCAAAGAAATCCATGTGCTGGCCGAACTCGGTGATGGTAGCCACCTGATCCGGGGTGAAGCAGGAGGAAACGGTGCTCTCGCCTGCAATGACCTGTGCAATGATGTTGGTGTCGCGGGTCACGGTGGTAAAGCTGATGCCCATGGCAGTCAGGGCCTCACCTGCGGCGGTCAGGGCATCGGCACCAATGTGGAAGATGCGCTGCAGCGGGCGGTACACCACCTCGATAACGCCGAACATGACCAGGAAGTTGACCAGCATGGGCATACAGCCTGCGGTGGGCTTGTAGCCCTGCTCCTGCAGCTTCATCAGCTCTTCCTGCTGCTTTTCGGGCTTGTCGCGGTACTTTTTCTGGATCTCGGCCACCATGGGCTGGAAAGCGCTCATGCGGGCCATACTCTTCTGCTGGTTGAGCTGGAGGGGGATCTTGATCACGGTGATGAGCAGGGTGAACAGGATGATGTCCCAGCCGTAGTTGGGGATCAGCTTGTAGATCCACTCCATTACATAGCCCAAGGGCCAGCCCAGGATGTACAAAGGATTCATAGTTTCGTCCATTCTGCCCCGCCTGTGGTGCGGGACGTTTAGATTTTTATGAGAAGGACACCCCGCCCACAGTGCGGAGCGTCACAAGAAGCATAAGAACGGATTAAACCTCTCAGTCAACGCCTGCGGCGTTGCCAGCTCCCCTAATAGGGGAGCCCTTGGCAAAACCGTCAACTGGATCGGGCTGCCAAAGCCTCCCCCTACCAGGGGAGGTTGCATTGCGAAACAATGACGGAGAGGTTGTACAAAGGAGCCGTGTATCATAAGCACGCTGCTTAACCGTGCCGCCCCCGGAACAGCTTTGCCGGGGACAGTCTCCGCTCCGGGCTCACCCAGCGGCCTTTGGGCGGCACCGGGTCAAAGCCCCACCGGCCAAGCGGGTTGCACCGGGCGATGCGCCAGGCGGTGAGCAGCAAGCCCTTGATGCAGCCATGGGTCTGGATGGCTTCTATGCCATACTGGCTGCAGGTGGGGGTAAAGCGGCAGTTGCGGCCCAGCCCCGGGCTGATAAAGCGCTGGTAGAACCGGATGGGCGCACAGAGCGCGTTCCGGCAGACACGGGAGACGGGATTCACTGTTTTGCGGCCCGGTCTGCGGGCGGAACCGTGGCAGGGGGCTTTGCGCCCGGCTGCTTTGCCTTGTCGGGCAGGCCAGCCTGGGCAAAGAGCCTGGCCACCACTTCGCTGAGCTGCCAGCTCTTCAGGCGGGGGGTCATGCCCCGGGCCACGAACACCAGATCATAGCCGCCGATGTTCTGATCCAGATGCTCATCAATGGCAGCCTTCATCACGCGGCGGGCGCGGTTGCGTTGGACGGCATGGCCGATCTTTTTGGTGGCTGTCAGGCCCACGCGGGTCTTTTTGCCGCGGGTCTTGAGCACATACAGCACCAGCGCCGGGTTCACATAGGACTTGCCGCGGGCATACACGCGGCCAAACTCGCTGTTGCGGCGGATGGGACGATAGCGCACTGCTCCGTCGCCTCCTTTTCGGTTAAAAAATCGCAGAACTTCCCTAAAGGCAAAGTTCAAAATTCAGTATAGCAAAAAAACGCCGACATGAAAAGGCTGTCCGGGCGTTTTTTGTGCCAAATCTTTTGCCAAATTTTTAGTCATTCCGCGCGCAGAACGTCCAAAATAAGAAAAAGACCGCCAATTCAGGATCAGCAGTCTTTTGTGCGCATGTTCAATTCTGCGCCGGATCCCTGGCAAAGCGGGATCAGACGGTCAGGCTCTTGCGGCCCTTAGCACGGCGAGCATTGATGACCTTGCGGCCGTTCTTGGTGCTCATGCGGGTCAGAAAGCCATGAACTTCCTTGCGATGACGCTTCTTGGGCTGAAAAGTTCTCTTCATGGTTGTATCCTCCGTAAAAACTCGTCCCCGGTAATGGGGTATTTCTGGTCCCAAATTGGGGACAGGCTTGCAATTCAACAGTATATCGCACACTATCCCCTTCTGTCAAGCATTTTTTTCACTTTCCAGCAAACTTTTTTCAAATTTCTTTGTGAAAAAGCTTTCAACTTTTTCACCGGTTCTCCGTGGAAAACTTTTCTTCCACCATATCTTGTGGCCAAAAACCGCCTTGGACACAAGAGCCGCGAGGGCACGATGGAGCGTCTTTTCTTATGTATTATAAATTACATTATAGAATATAGACGCAGGGAGATTTTTGTGGTATACTAACGGGGTATCAGCAGCATTGTTGAAAACTTCGACCAATTCAATGGAGTGGATGTTTTATGGATTCTTTCAAGGACGTTTTAGAGGCCGCCCAGGCATACTGCAAAACGCAGATGGCCGAGCCGACCTATAATCTCTACATCGACGGACTTGAGCCCATCAGCTTTGAGGACTCGAGCCATATCACCCTGTCGGTGCGCAACGATTTTATCTGCAAGATCGTCACCGACCGCTACCTCGGCCTGCTGAAAGAGGCCTTTAAAACCGTGCTGGGCTTTGACGTGGACATCACGCTGGTGGTGCCCAGCACCCCGCCCCATGAGGTGGTGCTGGCCCAGCAGTACGAGGCAAACCCCGCCTCGCCCCAGGGCAATTACGAGTTCACCTTCGAGAACTTCATCAAGGGTCCCTCCAACCAGTTTGCGTTTGCTGCGGCGCAGGCGGTTGCGGCCAACCCCTCCGGAGCCTATAACCCGCTGTTCATCTACGGCGGCTCCGGTCTGGGCAAGACCCATCTGCTCACGGCCATCCAGACCGAGATCAAGCGCACCCACCCCGATTTCGTTATCATGTACGTTACCTGCGAGCAGTTCACCAACGAGCTGATCGCCGCCATCCGCGCCGGCAGCACCGAGGACTTCCGGATGAAGTACCGCGTGGCCGACCTGCTGCTGGTGGACGATATCCAGTTCATCGCCGGCAAGGAATCCACCCAGGAGGAGTTTTTCCACACCTTCAACTCCCTGCACGATGCCCACAAGCAGATCGTGATCGCCTCTGATCGCCCGGCCAAGGAGATCAAGAGCCTGGAAGAGCGCCTGCGCACCCGCTTTGAGTGGGGCCTGACCGCCGATGTCCAGCCGCCTGATTTCGAGACCCGCGTGGCCATCGTCAAGCGCAAGGCCGAGCTGCTCCACCTGGATCTGCCCGAGGATGTGGCGGAATTCATCGCCAACCACCTGAAGAACAACATCCGCCAGCTGGAGGGCGCAGTGAAAAAGCTGAACGCCTACTACATGCTGGAGGGCATCCAGCCTGTCATCAGCGTGGCACAGAACGCCATCAAGGACATCCTCAACGAGACCCAGCCCGTGCCCGTGACCATCGAGAAGATCGTGGGCGAGGTCTCCCGCACCTTCAACGTCTCCCCTGCTGACATCCGGGGCACCAAGCGGAACGCCAACGTTGCATCCGCCCGCCGCGTGGCGATCTATATCCTGCGTGAAGTCACCGGCATGAGCATGGAGGAGATCGGCCGGGAGTTCTCGGGCCGTGACCACTCCACCATCGTCTACTCCCTCAAGACCATGGAACGGGACATGAAGAACGACCAGCACCTGCGCGAAACCGTCAGCGACATCATCAAGAACGTCAAGGCCTGACGGGAAAACAGGGGCAAAAGTCATACTCTTACAGGGGATGAAACCCCAAATATGGGGAGAAATGCAGGGGAATCCGGGAAAACAGAACAAGATATTGTGGTCAGACGACAAAGTTCTCCACTCTTTCCACCGAGTTTTCAACATTCAACTTCTGTTTTGCACACCCGCCGTGGAAAGAAAAGCAGCTTCAGCCCTTTCCACAAGCCTTTCACACTGCATTCACAATCCGGTGGAAAACCACGGAGCCGCACCATTCCACACATTTTCCGACTTTTCCACATCTTCCCCAGCCCCTACTACGAATACTACAACAAGTTCAATATAGATTTGGAGGTTTTGTCCCTGTTGTATGGGAGAAAGAACCTCAAAACTTGAATCCAAAATAAGGAGAGACGCGCAATTGAACATCATCTGTGATAAAACCCTGTTGAGTGCAGCCATTGAC
This sequence comes from Faecalibacterium sp. DFI.5.82, assembly GCF_029076575.1. Lineage (NCBI taxonomy): Bacteria > Bacillati > Bacillota > Clostridia > Eubacteriales > Oscillospiraceae > Faecalibacterium > Faecalibacterium sp. DFI.5.82. Next base: position 111,424 of record NZ_JARFIS010000006.1, on the reverse strand, counting down.
GGCGTTTCCAAAGCTGTTACCCTGCGCTCCACCATCCCGGTACTGGAGGGTATCCTGCTGAAAGCCGAAGGCTTCCAGCTCACCCTGACCGGCTACGACCTGGAAATGGGCATCGTGACCACCATTGATGCCAATGTCAAAGAGCCCGGCGAGGTGGTGCTGAACGCCAAGCTGCTCAGCAGCATGGTCAGCCGGATGCCTTCCGGCCAGATCAACATCCAATCTGCCGAAAACGGAAAAACCACCATCCAGAGCGGTGTGGCACAGTTCGAGATCCAATCCATGAACCCCACCGATTTCCCCGAGCTGCCCAACACCGGGGCCGAAGAGACCCTGAACATCAAGACCGGCGTGCTCCGTGATATGATCGAGCGCACCCTGTACGCCGTCAGTCAGGATGAGAAAAAACCTGCGCATACCGGTGAATTATTTGAGATCTCGCCGGATAAGCTGACCGTTGTTGCGCTGGACGGCTACCGTCTGGCCATTGTGGAGCGGCCGGTGGAAGCCATAAAGGAGATCCGCATCATCGTACCCAGCAAGACCATGAACGAGGTCTCCCATCTGCTGGCCAACGACGATGAGGAGACCGTGCACATCTCCGCAAACCGCCGCTACGTGGTGTTCACTACTGCCGGTTACACCATCATGAGCCGCCTGATCGAGGGCGAGTTCCTCAACTACCACAACGTGATCCCCAATGGCAGCCGCACCAGCGTGGTTCTGGACACCAAGGAGTTCATCGAGACCATCGAGCGCGCCTCCCTGATCATTACAGAGCGTTTAAAAAATCCCCTCCGCATCAGTTTTACAGAGGGTAAAGTGGTGGTCCGCTGCCAGACCAATCTGGGCCGCGTGGTGGATGAATTCAACGCGCAGTGCGAGGGCGATGAGGTGGAGATCGGTTTCAACAACCGCTATCTGCTGGATGCTCTGCGCAACGCCCGCACCGAGCAGGTCAAGCTGGAGATCAGCGGCCCGCTGAGCCCAGTCAAGGTTCTGCCTACCGAGGGCAGCGACTTTTTGTATCTGGTCCTGCCTGTCCGCTTCAAGAATGATTGAGAGGCATAAAAATGCAAAAAATTCTCATCCATACGGAGTTTATCAAGCTGGATGCCCTGCTGAAATATGCAGGCCTGTGTGAGACCGGCGGCGAAGCCAAGGAGCTGGTGCAGGGCGGTGCTGTCAAGGTGAACGGTGAGGTCTGCACCATGCGGGGCAAAAAGTGCCGCGCCGGGGATGTCGTCGAGCTGGACGGCCAGACCGTGGAAGTGGGACAGGGCCAGTAAACCATGCGCCTGCTTTCCTTAGAAGTAACGAATTACCGCAATATCGCATCGGCAAGCCTGACCCCGGGCCGGGAGCTGACCGTGATCTGCGGCAACAACGGCCAGGGCAAGACCAACCTGCTGGAGGCCATCTGGCTGCTGACCGGCGGCAAGAGCTTCCGGGGCGGCAAGGATGCAGAGCTGGTGCGGCGGGGCGAACCCTTTGCCGTGCTGGAAGCCTCCACGCTCCGGGCACAGCAGGAGGAACAGGAGCCTGACGAGCCGAACCGTGTCCGGCTGACGGTGGGCACTCCGGATTCCCAGCGGCCCGGACGGTACGCCTCGGTGAACGGGGCAGCCCCCAGGCGGGCAGCAGGGCTTGCCGGCAGTTTTCCGGCTGTCGTGTTCGACCCCGGCCACCTGAGTCTGGTCAAGGGAGCACCCGAGGGGCGGCGCAAATTTCTGGATGCCGCCCTCTGTCAGCTCTACCCCGGCTACCTGACCGTGTACCGCCGCTATCTGCGGGCCCTGCAGCAGAAAAACGCTCTGCTGCGCCGCTCCCCTGCCGGGCAGGAACGTCCCTGCGCCGAAAAAATGGCCCTGCTCGAGGTGCTGAACACCGAGCTTGCCGCGCAGGGGGAAGCCATCCAGCAGCGGCGGCGGGCCTACCTGGAACGGCTGGCTCCGCTAGCCTGTGCCAATTACGAGGAGCTTTCCCATGGGGCGGAGCGGATGGAGCTGCGGTATGCCGCCCAGTTTGAGCAGGGTGGTCTGGCAGCCCTGCTCAAAGCCCGCCAGAATGAGGAAGTACGGGCCGGGCAGAGCCTGTGCGGCCCCCACCGGGAAGATCTGGAGCTGCTGCTGGACGGCCAGCCCGCCAGAGTGTTTGCCAGCCAGGGGCAGCAGCGCAGTGTGGTGCTCAGCCTGAAAATGGCCGAAGCCTCCGCTGCTGCTGCCATCACCGGGGAGCACCCCGTCCTCTTGCTGGACGACGTGCTCAGTGAGCTGGATGATGGCCGCAAGCAGTATCTGCTGACCCGGATGCGGGAAAAACAGACCTTCGTTACCAGCTGTGACGATACGGCCTTCCTGAAAACGGATGGCGAGGTCTACCGCATGAACGGCGGTGTCTTGAGCAAAATCTGAAATGGAGAAATGTTGCACCACTGTATTGCATAGAATGCGAAAAATGCGACAGAATATGCAGCTTGCATCTGCGGGAGAATATACACAATGTATATCCATCTAGGCCGGGACTATGTCCTGAATGACCGTGATATCATCGGCATCTTCAATCTGGAGACCACCACCGTCTCCCCCCGGGGGCGGGAATTTCTCAACTATGCCCAGAAGAATGGGGCCGTGGTCAGCCTTTCGGATGACCTGCCCCAGTGTTATGTTCTGGCCGATGCCCCCGTGGACACCGTTTATCTTTCGGAGCTGTCCAGCGCGGCCATGAAGCGGCGCACCGAAACGCCGTTTTGATCAGAAAAACTTATCCGGCTTGCCAAGGGCTCCCACTTTGGGGGAGCTGGCGCGAAGCGCCTGAGAGGGTGAGCCCGTTAAAATTTATCAAGTAAAGGGAGAAAGGATATGGCAGAGGAAATCATCACCAGCACCAATGTGGAAACCGCGACCGACCATGAGTATAATGCCAGCGAGATCCAGGTCCTGAAGGGTCTGGAGGCCGTGCGCAAGCGTCCCGGCATGTATATCGGCTCCACCGGTGAGCGGGGCCTGCATCATCTGGTCTACGAGATCGTGGACAACGCCATTGATGAAGCGCTGGCAGGCTACTGCAACCACATTGAGGTCAAGATCTTAAAGGATAACATCATTCAGGTCACCGACAACGGCCGCGGCATCCCCGTGGATATCCAGGCCGATACCGGTCTGCCCGCCGTCACCGTCGTCTATACCATCCTGCACGCAGGCGGTAAGTTCGGCGGCGAGAACTCCGGCTACAAGGTGGCCGGTGGTCTGCACGGTGTCGGCGCGTCCGTGGTCAACGCCTGCTCTGAGTGGCTGACGGTCAATGTCCGCCGCGACGGCCATGAATACGAGCAGACCTTCCGCCGCGGCGACCCGGACGGCCCCCTGAAGTGTCTGGGTACGGTGGCCGAGGGGGTCACCGGCACCCGCGTTACCTTCAAGCCCGACCCCGAGATGTTCAAGGACACCACCGTCTATAACTTCGAGACGCTGGAAAAGCGTCTGCGCGAGGAGAGCTTCCTGAACGCCGGTGTCAAGATCACCCTGACCGATGAGCGGGAGCTCTATACCCCCGTTCTGGAGGACGGCCAGGAGGGCGACCCCTGCTACCGCACCGAGGTCATGTGCTATGAGGGCGGCATCAAGAGCTTTGTTACCTATCTGGGCGAAAAGCGTAATCTGGAGGTGCTCCACCCCAATGTCATCTACCTCAAGGGCCAGACCGAGCGGGGCATGGCCGAGATCGCGCTGCAGTATAATTCCAGCTATAACGAACTGCTGCTGAGCTTTGCCAACAACGTCAACACCCCGGACGGCGGCACCCATGAAGAGGGCTTCCGCACCAGCCTGACCCGTGTGTTCAATGATTACGGCCGCAGCCACGGCCTGCTGAAGGATAAGGACGAGAACCTTTCCGGCTCCGATGTCCGCGAGGGCCTCATCTGCGTCATCTCCGTCAAGCTGCAGGAGGCAGAGTTCGAGGGTCAGACCAAGGCAAAGCTGGGTAATACCGAGATCCGTACCCTTGTTTCCAACATGGTGTACACTAAGCTGATGGAGTTCTTTGAGGAGAACCCCGGCGTGGCAAAGGCCATTTTTGAAAAGGCCACCCAGGCAGCCCGCGCCCGCGCCGCTGCCAAAAAGGCCCGGGAGCTGGTGCGCCGCAAGAGCGCGCTGGAGACCAGCCGGATGCCCGGCAAGCTGGCCGACTGCCGTGAAAAAGACCCCACCCGCACCGAGATCTTCATCGTCGAGGGTGACTCTGCAGGCGGCTCCGCCAAGATGGGCCGTGACTCCGCCATTCAGGCCATCCTCCCCCTGTGGGGCAAGATGCTGAACGTGGAAAAGGCCCGCGCGGACCGCATCTACGGCAACGATAAGCTGATGCCCGTGGTGCTGGCTCTGGGCTGCGGCATCGGCGAGGAATTCGATATCTCCAAGCTGCGGTATGATAAAGTGTTCATCATGGCCGATGCCGATGTTGATGGTTCTCACATCTGCACCCTGATGCTGACCTTCTTCTTCCGCTATATGCGCCCCCTCATCGAGCAGGGCCATGTCTATGTCGCTCAGCCGCCCCTGTTCAAGGTGCAGAAGGGCAACACCATCAAGTACGCCTACAACGATGCGGAAATGGCCATCCTCTCGCAGGAGATGCCCGGCGCAAAGGTCAACCGCTATAAGGGTCTTGGTGAGATGAACCCCGAACAGCTGTGGGAGACCACCATGAACCCCGATAACCGCGTCATCGTCCAGATCACCATTGAGGATGCCGAGAAGGCCGATGAAGCCTTTACCATCCTGATGGGCGACCAGGTGGAGCCCCGCCGCCGCTTTATCGAGACCAACGCCCAGTATGCGAAGCTGGATGTGTAATTGGAGGAAACAATGGAAGAAGATTATGTGATGATACCGGGCAGCGGTACCAAAAAGATCATCCGCGATGTCAAGAAGGAGATCGAGACCGCGTTCCTGGACTACTCCATGTCAGTCATCGTGTCCCGCGCCCTGCCCGATGTGCGCGATGGACTGAAGCCTGTCCACCGCCGCATCCTGTACACCATGCACGAGCGCGGCAACGACCCCAGCCATGCATACCGCAAATCCGCCGACACCGTTGGTGCGGTGCTGGGCTCCTACCACCCCCACGGCGACGCATCCGTTTACGATGCCATGGTCCGTCTGGCACAGGATTTCTCCCTGCGCTACCCGCTGGTGGATGGTCAGGGTAACTTTGGTTCTGTGGACGGCGACCCCCCGGCTGCTTACCGTTACACCGAGGCCCGCATGAGCCGTATGGCCGTGGAGATGCTGACCGATATCGACAAGGATACCATCGACTGGGACCCCAACTTTGATGAGACCAAGAAGGAGCCCAGCGTTCTGCCCTGCCGTTTCCCGAATCTGCTGGTCAACGGCAGTCAGGGCATCGCCGTTGGTATGGCCACCAACATCCCGCCCCACAACCTGAGTGAGGTCATTGACGGCTGTGTGGCCTATATCGAGGACCCGGACATCGACCTGCCCGGCCTGATGGAGCACATCAAGGGCCCCGATTTCCCCACCGCCGGCATCATCATGGGCCGCAGCGGCATCCGTGCTGCCTACGCCACCGGCCGCGGCAAGATCACCCTGCGCGGCCGCGCCACCATTGAGGAAAAGAAGAATGGCCGCGCCCAGATCATCGTGACCGAGATCCCCTACATGGTCAACAAGGCACGCCTCATTGAGAACATTGCCGACCTGGTCAAGGAAAAGCGGATCGAGGGCATCAGTGACCTGAACGATGAGACCAACCGCAAGGGAATGCGCATCGTCATTGACGTGCGCAAGGATGCCAACCCCCAGGTCGTCCTGAATCAGCTGTACCAGTACACCCAGCTGCAGGATACCGTGGGTGTCATCATGCTGGCCATCGACCACAAGGTGCCCAAGGTGATGACCCTGAAGCAGATGATCCAGAAGTATGTGGAGTTCCAGGACGAGGTGGTGCGCCGCCGCACCCAGTATGACCTGAAAAAGGCCCGGGAACGCGCCCATATTCTGGAAGGCCTGAAGAAGGCCACCGACATCGTGGATGAGCTGATCGCCACCATCCGTGCCTGCAAGGGCGGCATGAGCGAGGCCAAGGCTGCCATCATGGAGCAGTTCGGCTTTGATGACCCGCAGGCAGATGCCATCGTCAAGCTGCAGCTGGGCCGTCTGGCTGGTCTGGAGATCCTGAAGATCGAGGAAGAGCTGGGCTCCCTGAACGCCAAGATCCGGGATTGGGAAGAGATCCTGGCCGATGATGCCCGCGTGCTCGAGATCGTCAAGAGCGAGCTGCTGGAGATGAAGCGCCGCTTTGGCGATGACCGCCGCACCGAGATCGAGACCGTGACCGGCGAGGTGGATATCGAGGATCTGATCGCTGAGGAGCAGTGCGTCTATACCCTGACCGAGGCCGGTTATATCAAGCGCCAGCTCAAGGCTACCTATCAGGCCCAGAAGCGCGGCGGCCGCGGCATCTCCGGCATGACCCGCAAGGAAGAGGACATCGTGCAGGAGATGTTCGTGGGCTCCACCCATGATTATGTCCTGTTCGTTACCGATAAGGGCCGCCTGTTCCGCATCAAGGGCTACACCATCGCCGAGGGCAGCCGCACCAGCAAGGGCACCAACATTGTCAACCTGCTGCAGCTGGCCGAGGGCGAAAAGGTCACCAACATGCTCTGCCAGAGCAAGGATACGGCCAATGAGGGCGGTTTCGTGACCATGGTCACAAAGCAGGGCCTCATCAAGCGCACCCCGCTGGAGCAGTATGCAAACATCCGCAAGAGCGGCCTGATCGGCATTGCCCTGAACGAGGGGGATGCACTGGCCTGGACAAGACTGACCTCCGGCCACGATATGCTCATCGTTGCCACCCGCAACGGTCAGGCCATCCGCTTCAATGAGGAGGATGCCCGTCCCATGGGCCGCAGCGGCCACGGCGTGCGCGCCATCAAGCTGGCCGAGGGCGACGAGGTCGTGGGTGTCTGCATCTGCCGTGAGAACGCCACCATCCTGACCGTGACCGAGAACGGCAAGGGCCGCCGGTCCGACATCGACACCTACCGCATCACCGCCCGCGGCGGCAAGGGCATCCGCAACTACGATGCCTCCAAGGACAAGGTCGCCGCGGTCAAGATCGTGGACGATGTGGATGACGTGCTGCTGAGCAGCCAGGAGGGCATCATCATCCGCCTGCACGCCAATGAGATCCCGGTGCAGAGCCGTTACGGCTCCGGTGTCCGTGTCATGCGTCTGGGCGAGAATGATAAGGTCATGGTCCTGGCCCGTACCGACCACGACGATGAAGCCCAGACCGAGACGGTAGAGGCTGAGGAGGGCGATGAGCCCACCGCAGAGCAGCTGGCCGCCATGGAAGCTGCCGATGAGGCCTCCGCCTCCGAGGCACCGGCTGAGGATTGAGCCTGTCTTGCCTCTCCTGCTAGGAGAGGTGGCACGGCACAGCCGTGACGGAGAGGTTCTTCTCCCCAAAAGCAAAACCTCTCAGGCGCTTTGCGCCAGCTCCCCTAGCAGGGGAGCCAAGCAAAGCGAGGACGAAAAAGTTAGCCTGGACTTCAATCAGAAAATATGATAGACTAACGAAACGATCACAAAATCCCATGGGGGAGTAGCAGGCGCTGTTTGCAGACGGCGCAGCAAGTCAACATAATGACAGCACTGCTGTCTGGCTTGCTTTCATTTGCGAGACTCATGTGTTATGGTGCGGAGTACTACGCCCAACACATGGAGTTCATTTGTAAAAAATGACCCGAGACCGGACGTGCACGCGCGCCGATCTCGGGTTTTGTTTTTGCCGCACCGTAATTTTGGTCAGATTCAGGAGGCATTCAGTTATGGAATGGAGTTTTTTGTTTTTTCTCAACAGCGCACTGCTGGGCGTGGGCCTTGCCATGGACGCGTTTTCGGTCTCGATGGCAAACGGTCTGCATGACCCCGGCATGTCCCGAAAAAGGATGTGCATCATTGCGGGTACCTTTGGCGTGTTTCAGGCCGTGATGCCCATGACGGGCTGGGTCTGCGTCCATACCATCGTGGAGATGTTCTCTTCCTTTGAAACATTCATCCCCTGGATCGCTCTTGCCCTGCTGGGCTATATCGGCGGCAAGATGCTGATCGATGGCATCCGGGGCGAGGAAACCGAGGAAGCCGCCGCGCTGAGTGCCGGTGCTCTCTTCATGCAGGGCGTGGCCACCAGCATTGATGCCCTCTCGGTCGGCTTTACCATTGCGGAGTATGGCTGGCTGATGGCGCTGACGGCTTCCGGCATCATTGCCGTCGTCACCTTCTTCCTCTGCATGGCGGGCCTGCGCATCGGCAAAAAGTTCGGCACCAAGCTCTCCGGCAGGGCCTCTGTGCTGGGCGGTGTCATCCTCATCGGCATTGGGCTGGAGATCTTCATCTCCGGCGTGTTCTTCTGAAAAAGGGACAAAGAAAACCGGCACAGCGTCAGGCAGGCGCTGTGCCGGTTTTGTTCCCCGTGGAACATTTTTAAGGGTGCATTATTTTTCCGGCTCAAAGTAGTCGGCATATTCCCCGGTGAGCTTGGAGCCCAGCCGCCGGATGCCGCCGTAGAGGTGGCGCTCCACCAGCGGTTCAAAGGCGGCAAGATCACACCGCTCAATGGCGGTAATGATGTTCTGGTGGTCGGCAATCACCTCGTCCAGCCCGCCGCTGGTCATGGTGTCCAGCATCCGGAAGCGGCTGTAATCGGCGTGGGCGTTCTGTAAGGTGCGCCAGAGATACATTTTTCCCATGGAGGCAAACCATGTCTCGTGGAGCAGGCGGTCTGCCTCATAGAGCTTGTTGTAGTCGATCTCCTCGGCACGGGCCAGCGCGGCGTAGGCATCGGTCCGCCGCCGGATGAGCGCCCGCTGCTCCGGCGTGCACTTGGGCGAGAAGTCCCGCAGGACGCGGGCTTCCACGGCGGTGCGCTCGTAGATGAGCTCATCCACGATCTCACGGTTCAGCCGGGTCACAGTGGTACCCTTGTAGGGCACGATCTTTACCAGCCCGTTCTCCTGCAGCCGCTGCAGCACCACCCGGATCATGGAACGCGGTGCCCCAAAGCGGGCGCAGAGCGGGTTTTCGCTCAACGAACTGCCCGGCCGCAGGGTCAGGTCGATGATCTCCCGCTCCAGTACAGCGTAAATTTCAGCGTCGGTCTTGTATTGCTGTTCCATATCACTCACCTAGTTGAAATGATTATTCCTTTAGCGGGCTCGCCCTCTCAGTCATCGCTACGCGATGCCAGCTCCCCCAAAGTGGGAGCCCTTGGCAGTCCACGCAAACTTCATCTTTTTGCCAAGGCCTCTCCCTTTGGGAGAGGTGTCACCGCAGGTGACGGAGAGGGCGAGGATGCTGACCATGTGCAACAGCCTTATTCCAAAAACTCCTTCCACGGTGCGGCGGCGGGCAGGGGCAGAGAAAAGGCCATGGGCTTGCCGGTATCCGGGTGCACAAAGCGCAGCCCTGCGCTCTGCAGGGCAATGTCCCCCTTGAACCGGCTGCCATATTTGCCGTCTCCGTAAAGCGGGTGCTTCCGGGAGGCAAACTGCACCCGGATCTGATGCGTCCGCCCGGTGTGGAGCGTGATCTCCGCAAGGCTCAGGGAACCGTCCGGTGCCGTCTCCACGATGCGGTATTCCAGCACGGCTTCCCGCACCCCCTTGCGGGGGCGCTTTACCGGAAAGACCTGGCCCTTCCGGCTGTCCTTGAACAGATAGTCCCGCAGGATGCCCTCGGGTGGCAGCTGTTCGTCCGGCCCGCCTGCGATCACGGCCCGGTATGTTTTAAGAAAGCAGGGCTGTGCCGGTGCACCGGGGCCAGCCTCTGCTCTGCCGTCCAGAATGGCATAAGCCTGCTGACTCTCCGTCACCTGCTTTGTCAGAGCCGCTGCGGCTCCGGGTGTTCTGGCATAGACCATCAGCCCTGAAACGCCGGTGTCCAGCCGGTGGATGACCCCAACGTATGCATCCGGCCTGCCCCACCGCTGGCGCAGAGCAGCGGGCACGCCCTCCTCGCTGGTCAGCCCGGCGGGCTTGTCCAGCACCACAAGGGCAGTATCTTCGTAGAGAATGTTCACAGCTTGCCCTCGTCCAACAGAGCCTTGAGCTTGAGCACGCCTGCAATGGTCTTGCCGTCCTTGATCTCGCCGCGCATCACCATCTCATAGGCCTGGGTCAGCGGTACCCGGTCAGGGGTCAGGAACTCGTCCGCATCCAGATGCATCCGGGTCTCATGCAGACCGGTGGCTACCCAGGTGTAGATGATCTCGGTATCATAGCCCACAGTGGGGTAGAACTCGCCCAGGGAGGTGTACTTGTCGGCGGTCAGGCCGCACTCCTCCTCCAGCTCCCGCTTGGCGGCTTCAAAGGGGTCCTCCCCTTTTTCCAGCTTGCCGGCGGGCAGCTCCCACAGCTCCTGCTGCATGGCGTAGCGGAACTGGCGCACCATGCAGATGGTGCCGTCCTCAAAGTATGGCACGATGCAGGCCCCGCCGTGGTGGTGGACCACCTCGCGGGTGGCGGTCTTTCCATTTTCCAAAAGGGCGGTATCCTTGGTCAGGGTGACCACCCGGCCCTCGAACAGCACCTCACTTGTGAGCGTCTTTTCAAAATGTGCAGCGTCCATCGTATTTGCGTCCTTTCCAGATGATAATGATGCTGGTTCAAGTTTACGGCAACAAAGCGCCGGTTGTCAATTCAAAATTGAGGATAAATGAAGAAAAATACAGCAAAAAAGCCGGATTCTTAATAATCTGTCAGGTTAGATGCAACAAAAAACACAAGCGTAAAAAAGCACCAAAAAATTTCTTGAAATTTTGTTGCGTTTTGCCAGTGGGTTTGCATTTACTTTGAGGGCGGAATTTGCTAATATAATATATGAGCAATAGTGCCTTTTGGGGTTCTCCGGCCCCAGCGGGGCGCGATTGCCCCGCGCAAAAGGTACCAAATTCTGAACAATGGAGGAAGAAAAATGCCTAGAGCAAAGCAAACCATGGATGGCAATACCGCTGCCGCTCATGTAGCATACGCCTACACGGACGTGGCTGCTATCTACCCCATTACCCCGTCTTCTCCGATGGCTGACTCTGTGGACCAGTGGTCCGCAGCCGGTCAGAAGAACATCTTCGGCAACCAGGTCAAGGTCGTCGAGATGGAGTCTGAGGCCGGCGCTGCCGGCGCTGTGCACGGCTCTCTGGGTGCAGGTGCTGTTACCACCACCTTCACCGCTTCTCAGGGCCTGCTGCTGATGATCCCCAACATGTACAAGATCGCTGCTGAGCAGCTGCCCTGCGTGTTCGATGTTTCTGCACGTACCGTTGCTACCCAGTCCCTGAACATCTTCGGTGATCACAGCGACGTTATGGCATGCCGCCAGACCGGCTTCGCAATGCTGGTCGAGAGCAGCGTGCAGGAAGTTATGGATCTGTCCCCTGTTGCCCATCTGGCAGCAATCGAGGGCCGGGTTCCCTTCCTGAACTTCTTCGATGGCTTCCGTACTTCTCACGAGTACCAGAAGATCGAGAAGTGGGACTACGCTGATCTGAAGGAAATGTGCAACATGAAGGCTGTTGAGGAGTTCCGTGCCAAGGCTCTGAACCCCGAGCACCCCAAGATGCGCGGTTCCCACGAGAACGGCGACGTGTTCTTCCAGCACCGTGAGGCCTGCAACTCCGCTTACGACGCACTGCCCGCAGTGGTCGAGAAGTACATGGCCAAGATCAACGAGAAGCTGGGCACCAACTACGATCTGTTCAACTACTACGGCGCACCCGATGCTGACCGTGTCATGATCGCTATGGGCTCTGTCTGCGACGTTGCTGACGAAGTCATCGATTACCTGAACGCCAAGGGCGAGAAGGTCGGTATCGTCAAGGTCCGCCTGTACCGTCCCTGGGTGTCCTCCGCTCTGCTGAAGGTCCTGCCCAAGACTGCCAAGAAGGTTGCAGTTCTGGATCGTACCAAGGAGCCCGGCTCCCTGGGCGAGCCCCTGTACCTGGATGTTGCTGCTACCCTGCGTGAGGCTGGCCTGAACGATGTCGTTCTGACCGGCGGCCGTTACGGCCTGGGCAGCAAGGACACTCCCCCGTCCTCCATCTTCGCTCTGTTCAAGGAGCTGGAGAAGGATCAGCCCAAGGAGCGCTTCACTCTGGGCATCACCGATGATGTCACCGGTCTGTCCCTGCCCGAGGTCAAGCCCGCTCCCATCACCGCAGCTGCTGGCACCAAGGAGTGCAAGTTCTGGGGTCTGGGCGGCGACGGTACTGTCGGCGCAAACAAGAACTCCGTCAAGATCATCGGCGACCACACTGATAAGTATGTTCAGGCATACTTCCAGTATGACTCCAAGAAGACCGGCGGCGTGACCATCAGCCACCTGCGTTTCGGCGACAAGCCCATCCGCAGCCCCTACTACATCAACCAGGCTGACTTCGTGGCCTGCCACAACCCCGCTTACATCCACATGGGCATGAAGATGGTCCAGGATGTCAAGCCCGGCGGCGTGTTCATGATCAACTGCCAGTGGACCGATGAGGAGCTGGGCCAGCACCTGAACGCTGAGGCCAAGAAGTACATTGCTGACAACAACATTCAGCTGTACACCATCAACGCCATCGATAAGGCAATCGAGATCGGTATGGGCAAGCGCACCAATACCATCCTGCAGTCCGCTTTCTTCAAGCTGGCTGACGTTATGCCCATCGAGGACGCTGTCAACTTCATGAAGCAGGCAGCTCAGAAGAGCTACGGCAAGAAGGGCCAGGACGTTGTTGAGATGAACTGGAAGGCCATCGATGCTGGTGTTGACGCGATCCACAAGGTCGACGTTCCCGCTTCCTGGTCCAACCCCGAGGCTGATCCCGCTCCCAAGGCTCTCACCGGCCGTCCGGAGCTGGTCAAGCAGATCCGTGATGTCATGGAGCCCATCGCTCGTATGGACGGCGACAGCCTGCCCGTTTCCGCTTTCGTTGCAAATGCAAACGGCGAGTGGGAGCAGGGCGCATCTGCATACGAGAAGCGCGGCACCGCTGTGAACGTTCCCGAGTGGGATGCTTCCAAGTGCGTCGGCTGCAACCAGTGTGCATTCGTCTGCTCTCATGCTACCATCCGTCCCTTCCAGCTGACCGCTGACGAGCTGGCAGCTGCTCCTGCTCAGACCAAGAGCCGTGACAACCGCCCCGCAAACGAGTACAAGTTTGTGATGGCTGTTTCTCCTCTGGACTGCATGGGCTGCGGCGAGTGCGTCACCGTCTGCCCCACCAAGGCAATTACTATGGTTCCTCAGGAGAGCCAGGCCGATCAGCAGGCAGTCTTCGACTACTGCGTCGCCAACATCTCCAAGAAGCCCAGCAAGTTTGCTGATGACACCGTTATTGGTTCTCAGTTCAACCAGCCCCTGCTGGAGTTCTCTGGCTCCTGCGCAGGCTGTGCCGAGACCTCTTACGCTCGCCTGATCACTCAGCTGTTCGGCGAGAAGATGTACATCTCCAACGCTACCGGCTGCTCCTCTATCTGGGGCGGTACCGCTTCCATCTCTCCGTACACCGTCAACAAGGACAGCGGCCATGGTCCTGCATGGTGCAACTCCCTGTTCGAGGATAACGCTGAGCATGGTCTGGGCCTGTACCTCGGCCAGAAGACCGTTCGTGAGAACCTGATCAAGCGCATTGCTGAGGTTGCTGGTTCTGACAAGGCTTCCGCTGAGCTGAAGGCTGCCTTCGACAAGTTCATGGAGACCAAGAACAACACCAAGGCAAACGACGAACCCGCCAAGGCTCTGATCGCTGAGCTGGAGAAGGCTGCTGCCGCTGGCTGCACCGAGTCCGCTGAGATCCTGAAGAGCAAGGAGTTCATCGCCAAGAAGTCCGTCTGGATCTTCGGTGGTGACGGCTGGGCATACGACATCGGCTTCGGCGGCCTGGATCACGTCCTGGCTTCCGGCGAGGATGTCAACGTCATGGTCTTCGATACTGAGATGTACTCCAACACCGGTGGACAGGCATCCAAGGCTTCCAACATTGGTGAGGTCTGCCAGTTCGCTGCTGCTGGTAAGGAGATCAGCAAGAAGAGCCTGTCCGAGATTGCAATGACCTACGGTTACATCTATGTTGCTCAGATCGCTCTGGGCGCTAACATGAACCAGGCTGTCAAGGCAATCGCTGAGGCTGAGGCTTATCCCGGCCCCTCTCTGATCATCGGCTACGCTCCCTGTGAGCTGCACGGTGTGAAGGGCGGCATGACCAACTGCCAGAACGAGATGAAGAAGGCAGTTGAGGCTGGTTACTGGAACCTGTTCACCTTCAACCCCGCCAACAAGGCTCAGGGCAAGAACCCCTTCACCCTGACCTCCAAGGCTGTGGATGCCGAGAAGTATCAGGCACTGCTGGCAAACGAGACCCGTTACAGCCGCCTGACCCGTGCATTCCCCGAGCGTGCAAAGGCTCTGTTCGCACGCAACGAGCAGGTTGCAAACGATCGTTACGAGCACCTGACCCGTCTGGTCGAGCTGTACAAGTAATCCTGTTTTCTGAACAATGGCTGGCAATGGCCGCAGCGGCACCCTAGTCCGCAAGGCGGCTGCTCCGCACTGGCGATTACTGCGCAACGCAGCAGTGCGAAACTGCGGCCCTGCTGCCCTGAACAGAGCATGATGAACGTGCAAACGAGCATTTGCGCAAACTTCTGATTTCATTCCCTCGCCCGCCGCGGCCCGCGAACCGCGCCGGGCAGGGTGTTTGAAATACCAAAGCGCCCGCGAGGGTCCTTGAAAGCACACCCCGCGTGTGTCAGGAGCATAAGGTCTGGCAACAGATACCTTGTTCCGCCTGCTGCATAAGACCTGCCCTGCAGGGATCTTGCCGCAGTCAAAAACGAATCCGTTTTTAGCGCCCCGCTCACTTTATAGTGAACGGGGCGTATTTTTGTGTAAGGAAACAGAAACCGCTGTACGGAATGTTCCATACAGCGGTTCTCTCATCCATATACTATTTTGCGGGAGCAGGAATGAATTCAATTTTGACCTGCATTCCCATACCGGCAGCAAGGCGTTGCAGCGTCCGCAGAGAAGGATTTGCGTTGCCGTTTTCCAGCTTGCTGATGTCTGCCTGAGCAATGCCAGTACGCTCCGAGAGCTCCTTCTGGGTCAGGCCGCTTACCTTCCGGGCATCGATCATTGCCTGTACCAGCGAAAGCTCTGGCTGAAGTGCCTCCCACTCCGCTTTGAATTCAGGGTCTTCCAGTTGTTTGTTGAGAAAATTCCGAAAGTCACTCACGATATCTTCTCCTTTCGTTCAAGATAGTCTGCACGATATTTTTTGGCCAGGGCAATTTCCTCTGGTGGCGTTTTTTGCGTTTTCTTGATAAAGCCGTTGGTCAGAACAATGCGCTTTCCAATGTAAAAGAAATACAGAACACGTGTGATATTGCTGCTCTGCTTAGCACGGATCTCAAAAATCCCGTCCCCAATAAACTTGGAGTAGGGCTCTCGCAGCTGTGGTCCGTTGGCTTCCAGCAGTGCGACAGCACCCAATACCTTTGCACGCATTTTGGTGTCAAGGGATTCCAGAAAATCATCTACCGGACAGTCGCCATTCTCCTTATGGTAGAAGTCTACATCGTAACATTCCAAGCGGCAGCCCTCCTCTATGGGATATATCCCATTTCTATAATATATGATATGTCCCATTTTGTCAAGGGTGCGATAAAAATATCTTCTCGCTATTTTACAATTTCTTCATAGGATTTTCATGCAAACCCGTGCTTTTGGTGCTATACTACTGACATAAGGAACCGGGGCCGCAACCGATTCCTTGTACATGATTCCTCCTCACACCAAGGCAATATCCAAACAGAAAGCCCCTTTCAGTGGTCCGCAAGCACTGGAAGGGGCTTTCTGCGTGTTTTGGTGGAAATTCCCGCCTGATTCGGTGCATTTAGGGTTGACCGGCCTTTTGGGCGGCGCTATAATAAAAAGTGGAAAAGATCTTTAGGAGGTGAACGCAGGACAATGGACCCGGATCATAGTCGAAGATGCGGTTTTGGTGCGATAGGACGGGACATGGAGCAGGCTGCGTTCGCCTTTTTTGCCCGGTAAGAGGTGCTGTTCGGGCACTTCTCAGCGGGGAGAAAGGGCGCGGCTTTGTGCGCGTGGAAGCCTTGGCAAGGGGTGGATGCGGGCCGTTGGCGGCGCTTTTTGTTTTGCCCTGTACCAACCGCCGGAATACGGTAGGAGGTACGCAAAATGGAAATGGAAGAAAAGAAAAACGAACTGAACGAGGCCGCCCTGCCTGTGCAGGAGCTGCCCGCTGATATCCCGGACGAGGTGCGCCAGAAGCTGGCCAAAGATCTGAACGAGGAAGCTACAGAGGACCTGAAGCAGGACATCCGGGAAGCCGAGAAAGAGGAGGCCCGGGACGAGGAGGTCAAGGCTGACCCCGAGATGCTGACCAAGAGCCGCCTGCTCAAGATGCTGGTAAAAAAGCAGTACGTCAAGCTGCGTGAGGTCACCGAGGAGGAGCAGCCCGCCGACCTGGCAGAGCTGCTGGAGGAGCTGGACGAGAACAACCGTCTGGTGGTGTTCCGCCTGCTGAAAAAGGAAGTGGCCACTGAGGCTTTCGCCTATATGTCCGATGAAGCCCGGGATGACCTGGTCAACGCCTTCTCCGACGTGGAGCTGGTCAGCGCCATTGAGGAGATGAGCCTGGACGATGCTGCCGACCTGCTGGAGGATATGCCCGCAGGCGTGGTCAAGCGGGTGCTGGAAAAATCCTCCAAGCAGACCCGCGAGAGCCTGAACAAGCTGCTGAACTACCCCGAGAGCTCGGCCGGCAGCCTGATGACCCCTGAATATGTCCGGCTGAAAAAAGAGATGAATGTCCGGCAGGCGCTGGATGCCATCCGGCGGCAGGGCGAGAACGCCGAGACCGTCTATATCAACTATGTTGTGGAGCGCAACCGCCTGAAGGGTGTTGTCTCTGCCCGTGACCTGCTGCTGGCAGACCCTGATACCCCGCTGGTCGATATTATGGACGACAACGTGGTCACCGTGAAAGTCACGGATGACCAGGAGTTCGTGGCCCGTGAGATGCAGCGCTACGACTTTACCGCAATGCCCGTTGTGGACAACGAGGGCATGTTTGTAGGCATTATCACCATCGACGATGCAATCGATGTTCTGACCGATGAGAGCACCGAAGATATGCAGAAGATGGCTGCTATTCTGCCTGCAGATGAGGCCACGACTTATTTTGGCACCAGTGTCTGGACCCACGCCAAGCAGCGCATCCCCTGGCTGCTGATCCTGATGCTGTCGGCCACCTTTACTGGTATGGTCACCACCCATTACGAGGAAGCCTTTGTGAGCCTGCCCCTGCTGGTCTCCTTCATGCCCATGCTGATGGATACTGCCGGCAACTGCGGTAACCAGATCAGCACCCTGATGGTGCGCGGTCTGGCACTGGGCGAGGTGGAACCCGCCGATTTCCTCAAGGTGCTGGCCAAGGAACTCCGCGTTTCCGCGATCGTGGGTGCGGTGCTGGGCGTGGTGAACGGTCTGCGCATCTACCTGATGTACACCTTCATCTTTGCCGGTCAGTATGACAATGTGATAGGTTACGCTATCGTTGTCAGCGTGTCGCTGTTCTTCAGCGTCATCCTGGCAAAGCTGGTGGGCGGTATGCTGCCCCTTGCCGCCAAGAAGCTGGGTGCGGACCCGGCCATCATGGCGACCCCCTTCATCACCACCATCGTGGATGCCTGCAGCTTGATCCTGTACTTCCAGATCGCGCAGATCGTGTTCCGGAATATGATGTAACGTTTGATTTTATAGGAGCAACCCTCTCCGTCAAAGCCTGACGGCTTTGCCAGCTCCCCCAAGGGGGAGCCTATTGCTGGCCTGAGATAAAGGCAGCATAGCCTCGCCCTTTGGGAGAGGTGGCAGCGCGCAGCGATGACGGAGAGGGCTGTTTCTTTTTGTTGAAAACTCAGGTTTTCCCGCTGTTTTCCACAGGTCGATTTTTGTAGAAAGCGGGTGTGGAAAACTAGCGGTTCCTTCATTCCAACGGGGAGAAATTCAACGAGCGGATTTTCTGCCCGCTGTAAAAAGTAAATTTTCGGGTTTGACTTTCTTTCAGAAAAAAGGTGCAAAGGCCCATAATTCCCCTGATTTTCGCAAAGATCCGCGCGGTACAATACACCATGTATAAACCGCTTCACAGGAAAATGTGGAAAACTCAGTGGAAAAAGTGGAAAACATCGTGGGAAAACCGGGACTTTTTTCACAATTCCAGTGGAAAACCCAGTGGAAAGAGTGGATAAGTCCATCTGAATGCACCAAAAATGGATACAACCTGCTGTTTTAGCACTCGGATGAACAGACAGCCAGATCCCTTTGTTCACACCCTTCGCCTTGAATGGCCCTGCCAATCATGGTACAATGAAAAAAGAGAGCGTTCCCGGCCAACGGGGCGCAAATTTACGAATAACGGAGGCTTCTGCCCATGAACTGGATCACCAAGCTGGAACGGAAATACGGCCGGTTCTGCATTCCCAACCTCATCAACATCCTCATCGGCGGCCAGATCCTGGTCTACGCCATTGAACTGTTCGTCAACCAGTATATTTCCTTTTATCTCTCCCTGAGCCGCAGTGCCCTGTTCGCCGGGCAGATCTGGCGGCTGTTCACCTTTGTGCTGGTGCCTTTTTCGGGCGGCGGGCCGCTCAGCGTGGTGCTGGGCATCTATTTTACCTGGTTCGTCGGCAGTGCGCTGGAACGGGAGTGGGGCGATTTCCGCTTCAACCTCTACGTCCTGCTGGGGATGGCAGGCGCGTGGCTGGCCTGCCTGCTGACAGGCTCTGCCGATACCTACTGCCTGTCCCTCTCCCTTCTGCTGGCCTTTGCCATGCTTTACCCGGAGCTGCAGGTGCTGCTCTTCTTCGTCATCCCCCTCAAGGTGAAGTATTTCGGCATCTTTGCCGCCGCCCTGTGGGTGTTCAGCTTCCTGAGCATGGGGATGCTGGGCAAGCTGAACTATCTGCTCTGTATGCTGGGCTTCCTTCTGTTCTTCGGGCCGCAGGCCTGGCATAACATCCGCGCCTGGGTGCGCCGGGAGCAGTGGAAGAGGAAAAATCGGAGATGATGATTGATCGTCTGGAAGGCAATTCGGAATTAAAGACCAGCGTCCGGCTGATGCTGGGGGGCCGCCGCATGACCCACAGTGTTCTGCTGGTGGGCGAAGAGGGGCTGGGAACCGGGTTTGCGGCCCGCTGTGTGGCGGCGGATTACCTTTACCCCAACGGCGGCGCGCCCGCCGAAGCCCTGCTCCGGGGCGAGTGCTGCCGTGCCGTGGCAAAGGCCGGTAAGCGCGACAGCGGCCAGATCGAGACAGGCATCGTCCGGGAAGCCATCTCCGTGACCGGTATGGGCAGCGGCGGGCGGTATCTGGTCGGTCAGGTCACGGCCATGCGCAGCGAGATCTTCAATACCAGCCTTTCGGCAGAGGGGCGCGCAGTGCTGCTCTACCATGTGGAGCGGATGAACGAGGAATCGGCCAACGCCCTGCTGAAGGTCATGGAGGAGCCGCCCGAAGGTGTGCTTTTTCTGTTGACAGCGGATTCGCTGGCGGGCGTTCTGCCCACCATCCGGAGCCGCTGCATCAGCTTTGCAGTGGCTCCCGTTTCCCCCACCGATTGTGCCCGCTACTGCACCGCACAGGGGGTGGACAGCAAGGATGCCGCCCTGTACAGTGAGCTGTTCGATGGCCACATTGGAACGGTGCTGGATGCGGCCCGGGACGAGGTCCGCCGGGCGCAGGTGGACAAGGCGCTTGCCCTTGCCAAAGCAGCGGCCGCGCAGGACAGCTATGCCGCCGCCGTTCTGCTGTCAGCTTACGAAAAGGATAAGGTGGGGGCCGCCGCTCTGCTGGCTGATTTCCGGGCCGTAGCGGCCGCCGGACTGCGCGGCAGCCCCCGTGCCCCGGTGCAGGGTGATGCCGCCCGCAAGGCCCTTGCAGCCGCCGATGCGGCGATCCAGCGGCTGGGCGCACAGGTGAACCCCAAGATCACCTTGAGCGTGCTGGCAATGAAGTTCCGGACATTCTGATAAAAAAGAGCAGCCTTTACCCTCTCCGTCATTGCTTGCGCAATGCCACCTCTCCCGAAGGGAGAGGCAAAACATCAAAGAGGGTAAATGCTGCTATATATGGAATAGCCCTTGGCTCCCTCTTCGGGGGAGCTGTCGAGCGTTAGCGAGACTGAGAGGGTGAGATCATCTTCTCCGTGCTTTTCTGCGCCGGCCCAGATTCAGCGAGCCGCCCCCGGCAACAAGGGTGAAGAAGCTGAGAACAGCCAGAAGAACGATGAGAGCCGCCATCAGGAGAAGTGTGGACTGAAGGTCGGTGCGAAAGTCGGAGACATACTCCTGATGGGTCACAAGGTCTACCGTGCCCACCTCATAGCCGTCCAGATAAACGGTGGCTGTGCCAAGGACAGCCCCATCCTTGACGGTGGCGGAGATGTTCTCCTGAAGGTCGTAGGTGAAGGTCACCTTGTCGTCCGCATGGCCGTAGCCGCTGACCGGCGCGGCAGCGTAAAGCTCCACTTCCTCATAAGAGCGGCACTTCTTCAGGGGGGCGGTGGTCAGCGGGGTCTCGGTGTCCACCAGCTCCCGGTCAGAAAAGCTTGCAAAGGCCCAGTCCAGGATCTCGGAGGCCTCCCTGTAAATGTTGTCAAGGTCAGAGCCCAGCACCACCAGCCCGTAGGTATGGCCATCCTTCTGGGCAAAGGTCACATAGCACCGGCCCGCCAAGGTGGTAAAACCGGTCTTCATGCCCCGGATGTAATCCCGGTAGTAGGGGTACTCCGGGTTGAGCATCAGGTTGGTGGAGGTGATGGTGCGCTCGTTCTGGTGCAGGTTGGTGGCAGGCAGAGTATAACTCAGGGTGTTTGCCACCTGCATATAGGTCTCATTCTCGGCGCAGGCCTTGGCGATCAGGGCCAGATCGTGGGCCGAAGAGACGTTGCCGTAATCATACAGGCCGTGCACACAGGTAAAACTGGTGCTGGTGCAGCCCAGCTCTTTGGCACGCTGGTTCATCCGGGCCACAAAGGCGGTCAGGTCGCCGTCCGAAACATCACTGGCGATCGCGCTGGCCGCGTCGTTGGCGCTGGCCACCAGCAGGCCGTACAGCAGGTCGATGCGGCGCACCGTTTCACCGATGCGCAGGTTGATGGTGCTGCCGTTGGCGTTCTGGATGTCCTTGAACTCCTGGGTCAGGCTGGCGGGGATGGTGATCTCCGCGTTCATGTCCTTGCCGCTTTCCAGAAACAGCAGGGCTGTCATCATCTTGGTCAGGCTGGCAATGTAGCGCTGCTGGTCCGCGTTCTGTTCCAGAATGGGCTTGTCGATGTCCGCGTTGAACAGATAGACCGACTCGCCCTCGTTCACGGTCTGGATGGGCATTTCGTATGCGGCCAGACCAGGCAGGACAAGGGTCAGGGCCAGCGCTGCGGTCAGCAGCAGGGCCGCCGCCCGGCGGAAGAGAGTAGAGTTCTGCATAAGCGTATCCTCCAACGGAAGCTCCCGGCTTCCCTGAATCAAAAACTAAAACACTATATAAAAGAATACCATAAATGACGGAAAAGAGAAAGGTGGTTTTTCACAATGTTGTTGCCTTTTGGTGGAAAAGTTCCCCGGGACGAGGGTGCGGTGTTTGTGGCACCCAACGCCACGGTGCTGGGCGATGTGGTGCTGGGGCCGGGCTCCTCGGTCTGGTATGGTGCGGTTCTGCGCGGGGACGACGGCACCCTGACCCTGGGCGAGAACACCAATGTGCAGGATAATGCGGTGCTCCACTGTGACCCGGGCGGGGCGGTCACGCTGGGCAAAAACGTGACCGTGGGCCACTGTGCCCTTGTCCACGGGTGCACCGTGGGAGACGGTTCCCTGATCGGGATGCACGCCACCCTGCTCAACCACTGTGTTGTGGGCAAAAACTGCATCATCGGGGCCGGTGCGCTGGTGCCGGAAGGCAAGATCATTCCGGACGATTCCCTTGTGGTGGGGGTTCCGGGGAAGATCATCAAGCAGGTCAGCCCCGAACAGGCAGCCGCCAGCCTTGCCAATGCCGCCCACTATGTGGGGGAGGGCCGCCGTCACGCCGCAGCCCTGCGGAAAGAGGAAAAAGGTGAAAACGAGTGAGCGAAATAATTTCGTGCGAAGCTTAACAGAATTTTCACAAGATTTCACAAGAAAGTAATGACTTTTGCGCCGAAATCGGGTATACTATGAGCACAAGGGAGCGGGGCCGCAACCGTCTCCCTTGCACATGATTCCTCCTCACACCAAAGCAATACCCCAAAACAAGAGTCCCCTCCGGTGTACCGCAAGCGCCGGAGGGGACTTTTGTTTGTCTGAAACAGCACCCCCGGCGGAGCGATCCTCTGCCGGGGGCGCTGTGTTATATCAAGTTTCAGAGGGAACCGTAGATGCCGCGTACGGAGACCTCGCCGGTGAACACATGCTCCTCGCCGCTGTCGGTGCGGACAACAAGACGGCCCTCCTCGTCTACATCCACGGCCTCGCCTGCTCCCTGCCCGCCGTCCGGCAGGTCAAAGGTCACCCGCCGTCCGATGTTGACACAGGCGGCCTTGTACTCCTCCCGGAAAGGTGCAAAGCCATCCCGCGCAAAGGTGTACAGGGGCCGATCAAAGCCGAAATCCGTCAAAGCCTCGGCCAGCCAGCCGGGATCCTGCTCCAGATCGATCGCGGCACCCTGCAGGGCCAGCGAGGTGCCATGGGGCAGGTCGGCGGCATCAAAATAACTCTGCGGCTGGGCCAGGTTGATGCCAATGCCGCACAGGATGCCCCGGCCCTGCTGCTGGTAGCCGTAGCAGACGCTTTCGCACAGGATGCCCACGATCTTTTTGCCGTTCAGCAGCAGGTCGTTGGGCCACTTGATCTGGCAGTCCACGCCGTAGCGCAGGGCCAGCTGCCTGCGCACGGCAAGGCTGGCCAGCAGGGGCAGGGTGGCGGGCTGCGCCAGCGGCTCCCGGATGGCGACCGTGTAGTACAGCGCCTTGCCCTCGGCGTTGACCCAGGTGCGGCCCAGGCGGCCCCGCCCGGCGGTCTGGTTGGTGGTGTATACCGCGCCCACCGGGCCGAACTCTTCAAAATGCTCTTTCATATACGCGTTGGTGCTGCCGCATTCGGGCAGATAACGCACCTCATTGATGCTCATTGCTGCGGTACCTCTTTGTGTGCAAAGCTGGTGATCTTGCCCTTGTCCAACAGCATCACACCGTAGGTGTTGGGGCCGGTGTAGCAGCGGCCGCAGGAACCCGGGTTGAACAGGAACACGCCGTTTTTCTGGAGGGCGATGGGTTTGTGGGTGTGGCCGAACAATGCCACCTCAGCGCCGCGGGCGGCGGCGGCATCCGCCAGCGTGTCCAGATCGTATTTTACACCGTACATGTGACCGTGGGTATAGAAAACGACCACCTGATCGAAGGCGGCCAGCCCGTCCAGCGGCTCCAACGCGCCAAAATCGCAGTTGCCGGCCACGGCGTAGACCTTCATTTTGGGGTGCAGGGTCAGCGCCTCTTCCAGGTCGCGCAGGCCATCTCCCAAAAAGACAACGGCATTTGCATCGCTTTCTGCGTGCAGGATGCGCTCTACTGCACTGGCGCTGTTGTGGCTGTCGCTCAGGATCAAAAGTTTCGTCACGGGACTACGTCCTCCTTATTTATACGTATTAAACCTCTCAGTCGCCTTCGGCGACAGGCTCGGGTTGCGGCTCCCAGCATCCAATTCGTGTTGTAAACAACACTTATGTCTTGCTGGCCGCGGCCCCAACAGCAACGCCCTTTATCCGCCACTGGCGGCGGTTGTTGCTGTTGCTCCTGGTAGGGGAGCCAAGCTTACGTTCCTGTCTCTCCTATCAGGAGAGGGGGCAATGCGAAGCATGGACAGAGAGGTCAATCTGCCTGCAAAGCAAGCAGCTGCTTGTACACTTCACTCTTGGAATACGGCGTGCCCTGCGCGGCGGCCTTGGCGGCGGCAGAGGCCGCATAGCCGTTCCGGGTCAGTTCCAGCGCCCGCTGGGCGGCCTGCTCCAATGTCAGTTCTTCTTCGGCTTCGGCGGCGGGCGCACCGGCCATCACCAGAACATACTCGCCGCGGGGGTCATTCTCGGCATAATGGGTCTGGGCCTCGCCCAGCGTTGTTTTCCAGATCTCCTCGTGGAGCTTGGTCAGCTCCCGGCAGAGGGTGATGCTCCGCTCGGGGCCGAAGGCGGCGGTCAGGTCGTCCAGCGTGGTGCGCAGTTTGTGGGGCGCTTCGTAGAAGATGACTGTCCGCTTTTCCCCCTGCAGCTCGGCCAGCCGCTCCCGCTTCTGCTTTTTGTTTACAGGCAGAAAACCCTCGAACACCCAGCGGGAAGTGTCCTGACCGGAGACGGCCAGCGCCGTCACACAGGCGGAGGCTGCCGGAACGGGCACCACCTTGATGCCCCGGGCCAGCGCGTCCCGCACGATCACCTCGCCCGGGTCCGACACACAGGGCATACCGGCATCGCTGCACAGGGCGCAGTTCTCGCCTTCCTCAATGCGGCGCAGGATCCCCTCGCCCTTCTGCAGGGCGTGCTCGTAGTAGCTCACCATCGGCTTTTTCAGCCCCAGAAAGTTGAGCAGCTTCATGGTCACGCGGGTATCCTCCGCGGCAATAAAATCTGCCGCGCCAAAGGTGGCTGCCACACGGGGCGGCATGTCATCCAGGTTGCCGATGGGTGTGGCAACGATATAAAGAGTACCTGCCATAGTATCCTCCCATTTGATTTGTACAAAACCTCTCCGTCATCCCGTACTTGGCGCGCAGCGCCTGAGAGGTTCAGCGTCCATACATTGCCGCGCCTGCCGAGATGAGTACATCCGGCTCGACCCGCAGCCCTGTTTTTCGGTTCTTCTGTGCTTCCACCAGAAACAGCCAGGGGGCGGCATCCGGCCGGTTCTTCACAAAGGCCAGCCGCTTGGGCTCCATCCGGTTGGCCCGCAGGACCGCCAGCACCTCGGCCAGCCGCTCGGGCCGGTGGCAGAGCGAGAGCCGCCCGCCATCCTTCAGCAGCCGGAACGCGCACTTGCAGACATCGTCCAGCGCGCAGTCCGTCTCGTGGCGGGCAGTGGCCCGGGCCCTGTCGGCGGCCTGCTCCCCTGCTGTGAAATAGGGCGGGTTGCAGGCGCACAGGTCGTAGCTGCCCTCGCCTTCCCGGAAGGAGCGCAGGTCGGCGCAGACGGGCGTGATGTGCTCAATGCCCTGTTCGGCGCAGGCGGCGGCCAGCAGCGCGCTGGCTTCGGGCTGCAGCTCCAGCCCCAGGCAGGGGCCGCGGTGGCCCCGGTCGTGCCATTCCAGGCTCACGATGCCGCAGCCGGAGCACAGGTCGGCGGCACGCCAGGCCCGCTTTGGCTCCGAAAACCGGGCCAGCAGCAGCGCGTCCGAGCCAAAGCGGTGCACGGCTGAACAATAGACTCTTGTTCTATTATACAAAATCTCGGTGGAATGTTCCATATACAGCACCTAAAATCCACTGCCAAAATATCGGGCGGAAAAATCGGGGAAAATTGTGCATGAAAGAAAAGCAGCAGACCCGCTTTTGACAGGTCTGCTGCTTTTGATGCGTTTTTTCAGTGTTCGCCGTGAAATTATTCAGCAGCGATAGCACCGGTGGGGCAAGCACCCTCGCAAGCGCCGCAATCGATGCAAGCGTCTGCATTCACAACTGCAACACCATTCTCAATGGTGACAGCACCAACGGGGCAAGCGCCCTCGCAAGCGCCGCAGCCAACACATGCGTCAGAAACCTTGTGTGCCATAATAAAACTCTCCTTTTATCACCCGTGCACTAGCTTTAAGAAGAAGTCTGCCCTCGCACGGTGCCAGCAGGCTTCCCCGGAATTCATCCTTGTCTGCATTCTAACAAAGTGGAAAAGAAAAGGCAAGACTAACCGTGTGCCATAAAAGCCCAAAGTTTTATTTTTGTGGGGTTGCACAAAAGCAAGGCCTAACTTTGCGGGAAAATTAAGAGAGTTTTTTGGCGAAAATCACGAAGAATGGTTAGTTTTGCGATACTAACCGCCGTGATATCCCACTATTTTTCTGGGAATTATTTCTCTTTTTTGGGGCATTTGCCGCAGCCCACATTGCCCTTTTCATCGGCGGCTGCCACCACCGGGGCGGGGTTGCGCACACCGGAATAATCGTCGTCCGGGTCGGGGCGGCGGGGTGCCCGTTTGCCGCCGCTGATATACTCACACACGCCCACCTTATAGTAGCGCGGGGTCAGGGCTTCGGTGCCGCAGCGCACCCGCAGGTAGCCGGAGATGGGGTTTACTTCCAGCACGGTGCCCAGACCATCCGGGGTGCGCACGGTGCTGCCCACCATGGGCATGATGCTGTTCAGGTACTCGTAGGCGTTTTCCTCGTAGGAAAGGCAGCACATCAACCGGCCGCAGGCACCGCTGATCTTGGTGGGATTCAGGGAAAGGCCCTGCTCCTTGGCCATCTTGATGGAAACAGGCTGGAAATCCTTGAGGAAGCGGCTGCAGCAGAAGGGCTGGCCGCAGATGCCCAGACCGCCGATCATCTTGCTCTCGTCGCGCACGCCGATCTGGCGCAGCTCGATGCGGGTGTGGAAGATGCCGGCCAGATCCTTGACCAGTTCGCGGAAGTCCACCCGGCCGTCGGCGGTGAAGTAGAACATGATCTTGGAGCGGTCAAGGGTGTACTCGGCCTCCACCAGCTTCATTTCCAGGCCGTGGCGGGCAATGCACTCCTGGCAGGTGTGGTAGGCGCGCTTCTCATCCTCGCGGTTCTGGCGCATCCGGCGCACATCCACGCTGTCAGCCATCCGGGTGATGGGCTTGAGCGCCTTGGAAACGGCGCTGTCGGCGATCTCTTTCACGCCCTGCACCACCTCGCCGCACTCAATGCCGCGGGCGGTCTCCACGATCACGTATTCGCCGGTTTTGATGTCGGCCCCGGCAGGGTCGAAATAATAGCTTTTGCCGTTTTCCTTGAAACGGACAGAGATGACTTTTTTCATACTGTTCCTCACAGGGGAAACTCCCCTATCTCGTAAAAAGGCCCGCAGAAGGGCCTGAAGATCCATTCTGAGGATTATTATAGCATAAACGTTGAAAATTGAACAGCCCTCTCAGGCTCACTTCGTTCGCCAGCCCAGGTTGTGGCTCCCAGCAGCTGCTTCGTGCAATTGCACTCGCACCTTGCTGGCCACTGCCCCAACAACTCCTCCCTCAATCCGCCACTGGCGGCGGTCGTCGTCGTTGCCCCCAAAGGGGGAGCCGATAAAAAAATTTCATCCTCTGCAACATTCCGCCCCGCTCATTCGTATCCCACTTGAACTCCGTCTGAAATTTGATCTCCAAAACGTCAAAAAACTGAGGTATCATCCGGATTTCACAAAAGATTCTCAAGATTTGCTAAAGAATCTCCGGGCAAGCCTTGCAAGCCCCGGAACCGGGTGTATAATAGGGGTATCGCCTTTGATCCGCTCTGAGAAAAAAGAGCAGCCGCGCAATGCGTGGGAAAACACAGAAACGGTAGGAAGAAATGGAAAAATTCAGCGTCAAAAAACCGTTCACCGTTCTGGTTGCAGTCATCATGGTCATTATGCTGGGCCTTGTGTCCGTGCAGAACATGCAGACCAATCTGCTGCCAAACGTGAACACACCGTACCTGATGGTGGTCACGGTCTATCCCGGTGCCAGCCCGGAGCGTGTGGAGAACGAGGTCTCCGACGTGATGGAGAGCGCGCTGGGCACCATCTCAGGCGTGAAAAACGTCACCGCCACCTCGGCAGAAAACTACAGTCTGCTGCTGATGGAGTTTGAGGATGATACGGATATGAACAGTGCCGTGGTCAAGGTGTCCAACAAGGTGGATCAGACCACCTCCAGCCTGCCAAGCACCTGTATGACCCCCTCCATCATTGAATATACCCTGAACATGAACGCCTTTATGACCGTGGCCGTCAGCCGCGAGGGCAGCGATTCCTATGAGCTGGCCGATTTCGTCAACGACACCATGGTTCCCTATATCGAGCGTCAGGGCGGCGTTTCCAATATTTCCGCCAATGGCCTGGTCACCCGGATGGTGCAGGTGCAGCTCGATCAGGAAAAGATCGATGCCATCAACGAAAAGCTGCTGGAAGTCATTGATGTGCAGCTGGCCGATGCAAAAGCCCAGCTGGACTCTGCCGAAGCTCAGATCGAGGCGGGCAGAAAGCAGTACGAGACCCAGCTGGCCAGTTACGACAAGCTGGTCAGCGATACCATCAACAGCCAGTATTCCGGCGAACTGCAGGATTCCTTCATGCTGGTCAAAAAGCAGGCACAGGCCCTTCTGGACAGTGTCAACCAGCTCATTGCCGTGGTCAACGAGCCTGAGATCCAGCAGGCCCTGATCGATGTGCGGGACGGCCTGCAGCGGGTCGTGGACAAGTTCAACGAGACCGGAATGCAGGATATCGATTCTCTGATCGAGATCGTGGCGGAGCTGCGCGATATCACCGATAAGCTGACCACCGCTTTGCAGGAACTGCAGCAGCGCCTGAACGCGCAGGGCGACACCGCCGGTACAACGGCCGGGGAGCTGGCCGATGACCTGCAGGTGCAGCAGAGCCTGAACAACATCTATAGCACACTGGAGAGCACCATCAAGGCCATGGACGACGTGCCCGGCCTGATGGACCAGTTCACCCAGATCGTGGGCAGCTATTCCCAGCAGCAGCTGCAGGCCTATATCAAGTTCACCGAGGCCCGCGAGATGCTGAACGATTACGAGAAGCAGCTGGAAGATGCCAAGCAGCAGTACGAGGATGCCAAGCAGATGGCCATGGAGAACTCCGACGTGGCCAAGATGCTGGATATTGACACGCTGGCACAGCTGATCTATGCCCAGAACTTCTCCATGCCCGCCGGTTATGTCAAGGATTCCAGCAACAAGTCCTGGCTGCTGAAGGTCGGCGAGGAGTACGACAGCATCGAGGATATCTCCGGTGCCCTGCTGCTCCATGTGGACGGCTTTGGCGATGTCCGCCTGTCTGACGTGGCCGATGTGCAGATCATTGACAACGCGGAGGACAGCTTTACCCGCCTGAACGGCGAGCGCTCCGTGGTGCTGAAGATCTTCAAGAGCAATTCTTCCAGCGCCGGTGAAGTCTCCGGCAACTGCAAGGCCGCCTTCAAAGAGCTGGAACAGAAATACGATGGCCTGCATGTGGTCGTGCTGTCCAACCAGGGCAACTACATCAGCATCATCGTCAGCAGCATCCTGAGCAGTATGCTCATCGGTGCGGCCCTTGCCATCATCGTGCTGGCCATCTTCCTCAAGGATATCAAGCCCACGCTGGTGGTCGGCATCAGTATCCCGCTGTCGGTGCTGTTTGCCGTGGTGCTCATGTACTTCACCGGCCTGGATATGAATATTATGACGCTGGCGGGCCTGTCCCTCGGCATTGGTATGCTGGTGGATAACTCCATCGTCGTCATCGAGAACATCTACCGTCTGCGCAGCCGCGGCGTGCCCGCTGCCCGCGCGGCGGTCCAGGGCACCAAGCAGGTGGGCATGGCCATCATGGCTTCCACCCTCACCTCTGTCTGCGTGTTCCTGCCCGTCATCTTCACCTCCGGTGTCATCAAGAGCCTTCTGCAGCCCATGTCCATGTGCATCGGCTACTGTCTGGCTGCTTCCCTCATCGTGGCCCTGACGGTTGCCCCGGCGGCCTCCTCTACCCTGCTGAAAAACTCCAAGCCCAAAGAGCTCAAGTGGTTCGATAAGGTGCAGGAAAAGTACGTCAAGAGCCTGGAATGGTGCTTCCAGCACCGCTGGGCACCGCTGGGCGCGGCAGTGGTGCTGCTGGTGTTCTGCGGCTGGCGCGTGATGTCCATGGGCGTTGAGATGCTGCCCACCATCACCAGCAACGAGGCCATCGTCACCCTCTCCACCGAGAAGGATCTGACCAAGGAAGAATCCTATGCTGTGGCCGAGAATGTCATTGATGCCCTGCTGGCTGTGGACAACGTGGAAGAGGTGGGCGTTACCACCGACAGCCGCGTGGCCGGAATGGATGTCGGCCAGCTGGGCCTGCCCCAGACCATCACCGACCTGCTGAAAGCCGCCAACAGCTACGGTACCTACCAGATCAACGTGATGCTGGACGAGAGCCTCTCCTCCCGGCAGATCGAACAGGCCCGCGAGGCGCTGGAGGAAGCTGTGAACGGCGTGGAGAACTGCACCGCCACCGTTGAGATCAGCGGAATGCAGGAGCTGACCAGCCAGCTGGATATGGGCCTGACCGTCCAGGTCTCCGGCAACGACATCGACACCATGACTGCCCTCTCCGAGAAGGTGGTGGATATGGTCAACGAGATGGACGGCTTTACCAATGCCACCAACGGTCTGGGCAGCGGCGATGCCACCATCAACCTGCAGATCGACCGGGATAAGGTCCGTTCCTACGGCCTGACCGTGGCGCAGGTCTACCAGCAGATCGCCGCCAAGCTGACCACCACCACCACGGCCCAGACCCCCGTTGCCATCGATGGCTCCACCATGAATGTCCAGATCAGCAACAATCTGGACCCCATGACCAAGGAAAACATGATGGATATGACCTTTACGACCTCCGTCATGGCCGCCGACGGCACCACTGAGACCGGCACCTGCACGCTGGGCGATATGGCTACCTGGGTCACCGGCTCCACCCCGGACTCCATCACCAGCAAGAACCAGACCCGCTATATCAGCGTGACGGCGGACGCAGTGGAGGGCACCAATACCACCACCGAGACCCGCGCGCTGGAAAAGAAGCTGAACGAGTTTGCCGCATCCGATGAAATGCCCGAGGGCTGCAGCTTCTATATGGGCGGCGGCTCTGAGATCAACGGCATGGTGGTGGATCAGATGGGCCAGTGGATGTTCCTGGCTCTGCCCTTCGTCTACCTTGTTATGGTGGCCCAGTTCCAGAGCCTGCTCTCCCCCTTCATCGTTCTGTTCACCATTCCGCTGGCCTTTACCGGCGGCCTGCTGGGCCTGCTGCTCACCGGCCAGCAGCTGACTATGATCTCCCTGATGGGCTTCATCGTCCTGATGGGCACGGTCGTCAACAACGGCATCGTGTTCGTGGATTACGCCAACCAGCTGCGCATCGGCGGCATGGAGCGCCGTGCGGCCCTGATCGCCACCGGCAAAACACGAATGCGTCCCATCCTGATGACCACCCTGACCACCGTTCTGGCCATGCTCCAGCTGGTGTTCAGCGGCGATATGGCCAGCCAGCTGATGAGCGGCATGGCCATCGTCATCATCTTTGGCCTGACTTACGCCACCCTGATGACTCTGTACGTTGTGCCCCTGATGTACGACATCCTCTTCAAGAAGCCGCCGCTGAACGTGGATATCGGCGATGAGAACCTTGACGACATCCCCGATGATGCCGCCGAGTATATCGCCCAGAACACCGCTCAGCCGGAGTAAAAAACTTCCCCGAAGCACCCTTCACAGCCATGTGAGGGGTGCTTTTTGTCAATCTGCTAAAAAATTTGCCGCAGCTTTAGCATAGTTTCCAAAAAATTGGGGGATTCAATAAAAAATATTGACAGGGGGAGGGGGGAGATGTAAAATGAGTTCACAATGCAGAAGGTGTAGGGGTATGCTTTCTGTGTGGTAAAATATCATTTTACATTGGAGGTTCTACAAATGAAAATGCTCAAGAAAATGGCCGCCCTTCTGCTGGTCGGCGTAATGGCTCTGGCACTGCTCACCGCTTGCGGCGATGACAGCGCACCTTCTTTCGCACAGAAGACTGAAGATGCAGCTTTTGGTGCTATGAAGCAGGCCACAGGTATTCAGGTAAATGATGCAGATTTGAAGAAATTGGCTGAAAGCAAGATTGATCTGATCGACACCGAGAAGGGCACTTTTGATTATCGGAAATCCTACTCCACTGAGGATTCCGAAAAGTTCCTGGCAGATTTGAAATCGACTGGTAAGGGTTCCATGACGATGGCATTGCCTCTGATGAAGGATGGCAAAATGCAGAATGGCATCTATGAAGTAATGGAAATTACTGCAGATAACATTGGAAGTCTGAATCAGGGTACGGATACTATGCAAGATTTGCTGGATGGAATGGCAAGTGCATATGGTGTGTCTGTCAAAATTACGAAAATTGGTGTTGCAGCTAAGACTGTAAATGGAAAGACTTACGCTGCAGTTGCAATGACTTATGAGGTTACTGCAAAGCCCCAGCAGTAATATCTAATCTGACATACAAGCCCCGGAGCGCCTACCCCTGGCCCTCCGGGGCTTTTTTCTGCCTATGGGGCAGAATTTACAAAAAAACTCTCGAAATATTGGATAGAATCCCTTAAAAAATGCCAACACAGAAGGAGAAAATTGTGATATAATCAAAACAATAAAGGATAAAACAGAGAGTGTGCTGTCCCCAAAAAATACAAAAGGAGGCGAGCCCTATGGCACAGTTTCTCTCCAAGCCCTTTGGCATGACCCCAAACGGCGAAAAGATCAATGAATACATCATCTCGAACCCCGGCGGGCTGGCGGTCAGTGTGCTGAACTACGGCTGTATCATCAAGAATATCTGGGTGCCCACCAAGCGTGGGCCGGTGGATGTGGTGCTGGGCCACGACACCTACGCCGATTACGTCAAGGACTTTGAATCGTCCGGCAGTACCTGCTGCGGCGCGTTCGTGGGCCGGTACGCCAACCGCATCGAGAATGCCGTGTTCAACGTGGGCGGCAAGACCTATCAGCTGGAAGCCAACAACGGCAAAAACCACCTGCACGGCACCTTCCCGCGCAAGCTGTATGAGGTAAAGACCTTTGGCGATACCCTGCTTCTGGAGGCCGAAAGCCCCGATGGAGAGGATGGTTTCCCGGGAAATCTGAAGATCTCGGTGCGGTATATCCTCACCGAGGACAACGCCCTGCGGATGGACTACCGTGTCTCCTCTGATGCCGACACCATCATCAACCTGACCAACCACACCTACTTCAATCTGGATGGCGGCGGCGATGTGCTGGGCCAGAAGCTGCGCATCTATGCGTCCCGCTATCTGGAAGGCAACAACGAGACCTGTCCCACCGGCAATATCCTGCCCGTGGCGGGCACGCCGATGGATTTCCGGGCGGGCAAGCCCATTGGCCGGGACATCGACACCGGCTTTTCCCAGACCACCATGGTTGGCGGCGGCTATGACCACTGCTTTGTCATCGACAGGGGCCGCGGGGCCAGCCAGAGCCTGTGCGCCTGGGCTTCCAGCGATAAGACCGGCATCAGCATGAAAGTCTATACCACCCAGCCCGGCGTGCAGCTCTACACCGGCAATTTCCTGCAGGACTGCCCCGCCCCCGGCAAGGGCGGCGTGCCGATGCAGAAATACGGCGGCTTTGCGCTGGAGACCCAGCATTTCCCCTGCAGCCCCTCCCACCCGGAGTTCCCCTCCACCGCCCTGCGGGCCGGGAAAGTGTTCCGTGCCAACACCACCCTGCGGTTCTTCACCGGCAAACAGTGCGGGAAACTGTAAAATGCAGCCCTCTCATTCAAAGCCTGACGGCTTTGCCTGAGAGGGCCTTTTTCTCTGATTTGCACAAAGTGTTCTATCACTCCATGTGCAAAAAACAAAAAACGCTTGTAAATCAATGCGCGGAAAAATAAATGGAAACAAAAATCCATCCTTATAAAATTCCCGTTACTTGATTCTGCGGCCAAAACGTTGTATCCTTGTGGCAGAAGGCGGGCCTGCCCCGCGCAAGCAACTTTGGTGACGAGAAGAGAGGTACTTTTATGGCAATTTTGGTTTCCGGCGGTGCCGGTTATATCGGCAGCCACACCTGTATCGAACTGCTGAACGCTGGCTTTGACATCGTGGTGGCAGATAACTATTACAACGCTTCCCCCGTGGTGCTGGATCGGGTCAAACAGATCACCGGCAAGGACTTCCGGTTCTATCAGGCCGATATGACAAAGCACGAGGACGTGGAGAAGATCTTCACCGAGTGCCCTGATATCGATGCTGTCATCCAGTTTGCCGCCTATAAGGCCGTGGGCGAGAGCGTCTCCAAGCCCATCGAGTACTACTATAACAACCTCAACTGCACGCTGGTCATTCTGGACGTGATGCGCCGCCACAACTGCCGCAACTTCGTGTTCAGCTCCTCCGCCACTGTCTACGGCGACCCCGCCAGCGTGCCCATCACCGAGGACTTCCCCGTGGGTGCCACCACCAACCCCTACGGCACCACCAAGGCCTTTACCGAGCGCATCCTGACCGATGTCTGCAAGGCTGACCCCACCCTGAACGTGGCCCTGCTCCGTTACTTCAACCCCATCGGTGCCCACAAGTCCGGCCTGATCGGCGAGGACCCCAACGGCATCCCCAACAACCTGATGCCCTACATCGCCAAGGTGGCCGTGGGCAAGCTGGAAAAGGTGCACGTCTTTGGCAACGACTACCCCACCCCCGACGGCACCGGCGTGCGCGATTACATCCATGTGGTTGACCTGGCCCGGGGCCATGTCTGCGCCATCAAGAAGCTGCAGACCAACTGCGGCCTGTTCATCTGCAACCTGGGCACCGGCCACGGCTACAGCGTGCTGGATGTCATCCATGCCTTTGAGAAGGCCTGCGGCAAGAAGCTCCCCTATGTGATCGATCCCCGCCGCCCCGGCGATATCGCCGAGTGCTATGCCGACCCCACCAAGGCCAAGAACGAGCTGGGCTGGGTGGCTGAGTACGGCATCGAGGAGATGTGTGCCGACAGCTGGAACTGGCAGAAGAACAACCCCGACGGCTACCACACCGTGAAGTAAACAGAACTGTTCTCAAAACGCACCTTTGAACGTGAAAATTCAGAGGTGCGTTTTCTTTTGCCCGGAAATCTGCCGGAACAGGAGAAGGATTTCCACAAAAAACAGCGGGGACAGGCGAGAATTTTTGCCGCTTCCTGCCTTGACAATGCCTTTGAGTTAGCATATATTAAGACTGTTCATATACACTAACATTTTGTCGAAGGAAAGGCATCTGCCATGACATTAAAGGAACTGAAGATCGGCGAAAGTGCCGTGATCGATACAGTGGGCGGAACGGGAGAACTCCGCCAGCATTTTCTGGATATGGGGCTGATTCCCGGCGAGAAGGTCACGCTGGTGAAATTTGCGCCCATGGGGGACCCCATGGAGCTGCAGATCCACGGCTATGAGCTGACCCTGCGGCTGGACGATGCGGCACGGATCGAGATCACCCCGGCGGAAGCACCCGCAGCAGCTCCGGCACGGAAGGCCGGCCGGATGGTGGAGCACCCGGGCCTGGGCGAGGGCGGCCGCTACCACACCAAAAAGGGCGAACACCCGCTGCCGGATGGAACGGTGCTGACATTTGCGCTGGCCGGAAATCAGAACTGCGGCAAAACGACCCTGTTCAACCAGCTCACCGGCTCCAACCAGCATGTGGGCAACTTTCCGGGCGTGACGGTGGACCGCAAGAGCGGTGCCATCCGGGAGCACCCCGATACCGAAGTCACCGACCTGCCCGGCATCTACTCCATGTCGCCCTATTCCAGCGAGGAGATCGTGACCCGGCAGTTCATCATTGGCGAAAAGCCCACGGGCATCATCAACATCGTGGATGCCACCAACATCGAGCGCAACCTGTACTTAACGATGCAGCTGATGGAGCTGGACACCCCCATGGTGCTGGCACTGAATATGATGGATGAGGTGCGCGGCAACGGCGGCACCATCAACATCAATGAGATGGAAGCGATGCTGGGCATCCCGGTGGTCCCCATTTCCGCCGCCAAGAACGAGGGCGTGGATGAGCTGGTGGATCACGCCATCCATGTGGCAAAGTATCAGGAGCGTCCGGGCCGGATGGACTTCTGCGGCGAGGATGACCACGGTGGTGCGGTTCACCGCTGCATCCACGGCATCATCCACCTCATCGAGGACCACGCCCGGGCGGCGGGGATCCCGGTGCGCTTTGCCGCCACAAAGCTGGTGGAGGGCGACCCCCGCATTGAGGAGGCCCTGAAGCTGGATCAGAACGAAAAAGAGATGATCGAGCATATCATCCTGCAGATGGAGCAGGAACGCGGCCTGGACCGCGCCGCCGCCATTGCAGATATGCGGTTCCACTTTATCCACCAGCTGGTGAATCAGACTGTGGTAAAGCCCCACCAGAGCAAGGAGCAGCTGCGCAGCGCAAGGATCGACCGCTTCCTCACTGGAAAATATACGGCGATCCCGGCATTCGTGGGCATCATGGCGCTGGTGTTCTATCTGACCTTCGGCGTGATCGGCGCGGGGCTGCAAAGCCTGCTGGAACTGGGCATTGAGAACCTGACAATCCTTGTGGACAATGCCCTGACGGCGTGGAACGTCAACGATGCAGTGCATTCGCTGGTGATCGACGGCATCTTTACCGGTGTGGGCAGTGTGCTGAGCTTCCTGCCCATCATCGTGACCCTGTTCTTCTTCCTTTCCCTGCTGGAGGATACCGGCTATATGGCCCGCGTGGCCTTTGTGATGGACAAGCTGCTGCGGCGCATCGGTCTTTCGGGCCGCAGCATCGTGCCCATGCTCATCGGCTTTGGCTGCACGGTCCCCGGCGTGATGGCAAGCCGCACGCTGCCCTCGGAGCGGGACCGGAAAATGACCATTCTGCTCACGCCCTTTATGAGCTGCTCGGCCAAGCTCCCGATCTACAGCCTGTTTGCTGTGACCTTCTTCCCGGAGTACGCCGCACTGGTCATGGTGGGCCTGTATTTCCTGGGCATCCTTGTGGGCATTGGTATGGCCTTTCTGCTCAAGGGAACGCTGTTCAAGGGCGAGGCCGTGCCCTTTGTCATGGAGCTGCCCAACTACCGCCTGCCCGGCCTGAAAAATGTGGCCCAGCTGCTCTGGGAAAAGGCCCGGGATTTCCTCGAGCGTGCCTTTACGGTCATCTTCCTGGCAACCATCATCATCTGGTTCCTGCAGAACTTTGACTTCCAGCTCAGCCTGACCGCAGACCCGCAGGAGAGCATCCTGGCCTGGATCGCCAGCGGCATCGCGCCGTTGTTCGCACCGCTGGGCTTTGGCGACTGGCGGGTGTCCACGGCGCTGATCACCGGCTTTATGGCAAAGGAGAGCGTCGTCTCCACCCTTACCATCCTGTATGGCTCCTCTGCCGCACTGGGCGCGGCGCTCAGCCAGGCGGCTGCGGCTCCCCTGCTGGTGTTCTGCCTACTCTACACCCCCTGCATCGCCGCTGTGGCATCGGTCAAGCGGGAGATGGGTGGCCGCTGGGCCACCGTCATGGTCGTAAACCAGTGCGTTGTGGCATGGCTTGCCGCGCTCGTTGTGCGGTTCCTTGCCGTGGCAGTGCTGTGACCCTGTCCTGAAGCATATCAAAAGCCCGTACCGTGAAAATCTTCATGGTGCGGGCTTTTTGCGTTGGACAAAGTATATGGATTAGTTGATTTTACGCCGCCTGCCCTTGACAACAGAGATTTCCTGTGCTAAAATACTTCAAAAGTGAACAATTCAAAAAGAGAGAAAGAGAGGCGCGCAATGCGTGAGCTGAACCCCAGTGTGGAATTTGCCAACAAGACGGGCCTTGTGTACAGCGCCGTCTGCAAGCCGCTGTGCCAGAAGCTGCATCTGCCGCAGACAGCGTTTGATATCCTGATGTTTCTTGCCAACAACCCCAACTACACGACCGCCCGCGATATCGTGGAGGTGCGCCACATCAAGGCGAACCTTGTCTCGGTGAATGTGGACAAGCTGGTGCAGGAGGGCTTTCTGGAGCGCCGTCCGGTGTTGGGCGACCGCCGCAAAACGGAGCTTGCCTGTACCGAAAAGGCGCAGTCCATCATCGAACAGGGCCGCAGGATGCAGGATGATTTCATCCGCCGCCTGATGGCAGGGCTGGAGGAAGAAAAACTCGAGATATTTTTTGAAGTCATCGATACGATGAACGAAAATCTGGATGCGATCCTAGAAGGAGAAGAATAAGATGAACCTGCTGTTTACCATCATCGTTACCTTTTTTGCCGGAATGGGCGCGGGCCTGGGCACCGGCTTTGCGGGCATGAGCGCCGCCGCGGTCATCAGCCCGATGCTCATCACCTTCCTGGGGATGGACCCCTACATGGCGGTCGGCATTGCCCTTTCCTCGGATGTGCTGGCCAGTGCGGTGTCTGCCTACACCTACCACAAAAACAAAAACCTGGATATCAAGAACGGCCTGATTATGATGGCCAGTGTGCTGCTGTTCACCGTGGTGGGCAGCTGGGTGGCAAGCCTGGTGCCTTCCACCACCATGGGCAGCTTTTCGGTATTTATGACATTCCTGCTGGGCATTAAATTCATCGTCAAGCCCGTTATGACCACCAAAGAAGCCATGCAGGGGGTCTCTGCTAAGAAGCGTGCCCTCCAGTCTATCGTCTGCGGTGTGGTCATCGGGATGATCTGCGGCTTTATCGGTGCCGGCGGCGGCATGATGATGCTGCTTATCCTGACCAGTGTCCTGGGCTACGAGCTCAAGACTGCCGTGGGCACCAGCGTGTTCATTATGACTTTCACCGCCCTGACCGGCGCGGTCTCCCACTTTACCATCGGCGGCGCACCGGACTGGACCGTGTTCATCCTCTGCGTTCTGTTCACCCTGCTGTGGGCCCGCATCGCCGCTGTCTTTGCCAATAAGGCCGATGCCAAGACCCTGAACCGTGCAACCGGCATCGTTCTGGTCGTGCTGGGCATCGTGGTCATGGGCTTCAATCTCCTGACAAAATAAACCGCAAAAGAAAAGAGCCTGTCTCCCGAAATTCCTTGGAGACAGGCTCTTTTTGTTGTATTGCGTCAGAAGCTATGTTATACTTACTGTGCTGCCCTTCCGTTACTCCCGCAGCAGGGAGGAGGTGGATAGCGATGGAATACCTCATGAGTTTTTTGGTCTCGGTCGGAGCACAGGTGATCGGACACTTCCTGTGCAAGTGGCTTGACCCGGACGATGAGAAGGGCGAGTAAGCACAAGGCCCCAGAAGAGCGGACATCTCTTCGGGGGCCATTTTGCGTGGATAGCTTAGAACCTCATGAATTCCTTGCAACCTTAGTATATGCGATTTTTGAAAAAAGTCAAGTGGTACGCAAAAAGTTTACTTTTCTTCGATGGTGGAGTGCTCGATCACCCAGTCAGCGGCGCGGCGGATGGCCTCGCTGCGCTGCATGGCGGGGATGTTGGCGTTGGCCTTGACCTCTTCCAGCGTTTTCTTGGTGCGGTCGGCGCGCTCCTGCAGGTTCTTGGTGATCTCCTCATC
Source organism: Faecalibacterium sp. DFI.5.82 (assembly GCF_029076575.1). Classification (NCBI taxonomy): domain Bacteria; kingdom Bacillati; phylum Bacillota; class Clostridia; order Eubacteriales; family Oscillospiraceae; genus Faecalibacterium; species Faecalibacterium sp. DFI.5.82. Next base: position 72,002 of record NZ_JARFIS010000006.1, on the reverse strand, counting down.
GGTGGGCACCAGCCCCTCGTTCTGGGCGACCTGCAGCAGAGCCATCCGGGCGCGGGTGTTCTTCTCGGCGGCGGCGTGAACGTTGGCCGTGAAGTTCTCGCGGGTCTGGTGGATCTGGCTCAGGTAGCGGTCCAGGCTCATGCGCTGCATCTGGAGCTGCTGCTGGATGTTCTGCATCTCCTGCTGGTAGGTGCTCTCCACCAGAACGCTGGGGATCTCGCCCTCAGCGGCAGAGGCCAGCCGGGTCAGCACCTGATCCTTGGCGCGGTTCAGGGCGCTGGCGTGCTTGCCGTCGTGCAGCTGCTTGCGCACCTGCTCCCGGAACGCTTCCATGGTGTCCACCTTGCCCACTTTCTTGGCAAAATCACTGTTCAGGGCGGGCAGCTGGCGGACGCAGACATCGATCAGCTTGATCTTAAAGACAACGGGCTTTCCGGCCAGGTCCTTGACGTGATAGCGTACCGGGAAGGTGACGTTGATCTCGAATTCCTCGCCGCCCTTGTGGCCCAGAATGCCGTCCTCAAAGCCGGGGATCATCCGGCCGCTGCCCAGCTGCAGGGGCTGGTTCTGTGCGGAACCGCCCTGGAAGGGCTTGCCGTCCAGCAGGCCCTCGTAATCGATGTGAACGATGTTGCCCTTAACGGCCGGGCCCTTGTGGGGCACCAGCTCGGCGGCAGCATTGCGGCGGCGCTCCAGCACGGCATCGATCTCTTTGTCGGTGACGGCGGGGGTCACGCACTCCACATGGAAGCCGGTGGTCTGGGTCAGGTTCAGCTCCGGCTGCAGCGGGGTGGTGGCGGTGGCTACAAAGCCCTCGTCCTTTTTGACGCTGACCAGGTCATAGCTGGGCTCATCCACCGCCTTGAAGCCGTGCTCGGCCATGGCGGCCTCGTACAGGGCAGGAACATCGCGATCCATCAGGTCGTTGATGGCATCATACCAGAATGTGTGCTCGCCGCGGTCGGCCTCGATCTGAGCACGGTCAGCCTCGCCCTTGGCAAAGCCCTTGATGGTGTAGCTGGCGCGGGTGCGCTCATACACCGCATTGGATGCGGCCTCCAGCTCCTCAGCTGTTGCGCTGAAGGTCATCTTGCAGACACTCTTTTCGGGAGTTTCCACGCTTACCAGTTTCATAGGAATCCAACCTCCGTGTTGCCCCCAAAGGAGCGATTTCAAACATTAATAAAGTTATTATAGCACAAGTGGGGCAAAAGCGGTATAATAAAAGAGAGAAAAAAGTGCGAAGCGGGCGATTTTTGCCCGGCGGAGCACGAAAGGATGTGCATCGGATGCGCTTGTTTGACGTTCTCGGGCCGGTTATGATCGGCCCCTCTTCCAGCCATACAGCGGGTGCCGCCCGGATCGGCTACACGGCCCAGAAGCTTCTGGGCGAGATCCCGGTGCAGGCGGATATCGGCCTGTATGGCAGCTTTGCCACCACCGGAAAGGGACATGGCACGGATAAAGCCCTGGTCGCCGGCCTGCTTGGCCTGCGGCCCGATGATCCCCGCCTGCCCGACAGCTTTGCCCTGGCCGCAGAGCAGGGCATGGCATTCCGGATCCATCCTGTGGAATTGCGCTCTGCGCACCCCAATACCGCTGTTCTCACCCTGACGGGCCGGGAGGGGCGAGTGCTTTCCATGAAAGCTGCTTCGGTGGGCGGCGGACGCATCCGCGTGACCGAGATCGACGGCGTGCCCGCCGATTTCGGCGGCGACAGCAACACCCTGATCATTCACAATGAGGACACCCCCGGCTGCATCGCCGAGGTAACCACCTGCCTTGCCGTGCGCAGGATCAACGTTGCATCGATGCAGGTGTTCCGCGCAGGGACCGGCGGCTATGCCGTTATGGTACTGGAGTGCGATTCCCACATCCCCCACCCGCTGGAACGGAAGCTGGCGACCCTGCCCGGCATCCTGAAGGTGACCTGCCTGAACATCGACGAGCCCGAAGAAGACGCGGAGGAATGACCATGTCCTTTTTATCCTGTGAAGAAATGCTGGCCGCTGCCCGCAGCCAGAACCTCTCCCTTGCCGAGGCCATCCTGCGCAGTGATCTGGCCGAGAGCCGCCTGACCGAAGAGGCCAGCCGCCATGCCATGCATCACCTGTGGCATGTGATGGAGGCCACCAGCCGGGAGTATGACCCTGCCCAGCGCAGCCGCAGCGGCCTGTCCGGCGGCGATGCCGCCAAGGTGGAACAGGCCCATCAGGCGGGCAGAAGCTACGGCGGGGATTACCTTGCAGAGGTGACCGCCGAAGCCCTCAAGACCGCCGAGTGCAACGCCTGCATGAAACGGATCGTTGCTGCCCCCACAGCGGGCAGCTGCGGTGTGCTACCGGCGGTGCTGCTTCCCCTTGCCCGTGCAGGCGAGGCCGATGAAGAAGCCATCTGTGATGCCCTCTATGTGGCCGCAGGCTTCGGGCAGGTCATCGCCGCCCGGGCCACTCTGGCCGGTGCCGAGGGTGGCTGTCAGGCTGAGGTGGGAGCCGCCAGCGCCATGGCCGCCGCTGCCCTCTGCCACCTGAAGGGCGGTACCCCGGAGCAGTGCGCCGCCGCTGCCGCTATGGCACTGGGCAACCTGCTGGGCCTGGTCTGCGACCCTGTGGCCGGTCTGGTGGAGGTGCCCTGCATCAAGCGCAATGTTGTGGGTGCCGTAAACGCCGTTTCCTGCGCCAATATGGCGCTTGCGGGGGTAGATTACGCCATCCCCTGCGATGAAGTCATCGATGCCATGGGCCGCGTGGGCAGTCTGCTCTCCCCTGATCTGCGGGAGACTGGCCAGGGCGGCCTTGCCGCAACGCCGACCGGTGTCCGCATCGCCGAGCGTCTGGCAGAGGAAGCCTGAGGTCCGCGCGGAAAATGTTGAAAAGACGTACTTTTCTGCGTGGAAAAATAAAAAACGAAAATAAAATCAAAAAATCTGCAAAAAACTGTTGACAAACCCCGCCCTGCGTGATAAAATACATCTTGTTCCGACCGGAACGTATGCGTTGGTAGCTCAGCTGGATAGAGTGACTGACTACGAATCAGTAGGCCGGGGGTTCGAGTCCCTTCCATCGCACCAGAAAATGCCGTGAAATCGAAAGATTTCATGGCTTTTTTGTTTTGTAAGCCATGGGTGCACGGTTTCTGCACGGTTTTTGCACGGTCGGTGTTATCCATGTCCGATTATGTAGGGCGCTGTATTGCATTGCAATCAGTGCCCTTTTTTGCATCAGGTGAGCAGTGCCAAGCGGAGCTTTGCCTTCATTTCCGGGTCGGCATCCTTGAGCAATTCCAAAAGAGCCGTCATGGAGATGGTGGGTTCGCCTGCGGCGGGTACAGCCTGCGGGCTGGAGGTGTCGGGCTTGGCATAGAAGCCGCTTTCAAACTTCTTGCCCAGCTCCACACGGGAGGACTGCTGGATATGGGCGTAGGTGTTCACCAGCATATCCGCACTGGCGTGACCGGTAGTCCCCTGCACCGCCTTGATGTCACCGCCGGAGATCATCAACTGGTAGGTGGCACTGGAATGCCGCAGACCGTGAAAGACGATGCGGGGGAACTCCGGGTGTGCATCCTGCCATTTCAGGAACTTTTTACGGATGAGCACCGGCTCCACCGCCAGACCGTTGGGCAGCCGCAGCAGCATCCCGCTGTTACGGTACCGCTCCGGGTCAAGGGCTTCTTCCCTTTTCAGCCGTTCCAGCCACTGCTTCAGCTCCTCCCGCAGGGCGGCGGTCATAAAGATGGTGCGGCAGGAGGCCTCGGTCTTGGTGTCCTTCAGGATGAGGGAGGTCTTGCTGCCCTCCAGCTTGTCCGGGAAGATGCGGAGGATGCAGCCCTTGTCCACCTGTGCCAGCGTGTCCTTCTGCACCCGCTGCATGGAACGGTTGACGGTGAAGGTGCCCATGCCGTTGGCGGCATCAAAGTCGATGTCCTCCGGGGTCAGACCTGCCACCTCCCCTTCCCGTAGCGCACCCACCAGCGTCAGGTGGACTGCCAGATGCAGGATGGGGTCCTCCATGCTGTCCAGCGCTGCCCGCATCTCCTCCACTTCCCAGATGCTGCGCTCTTGGGTGGTCTTTTTGGGCGCTTCCACCGGGACGGGGCTTTTAATAAGGATGCCCCACTCCACCGCCAACAGAAAGGAATTGTGCAGCAACTGGTGGACTTCATGGAGGGTGGTGCCGGAGAGGGTGCGCTTCTGCTGCTTGGGCGAGAGGTCTCGCCGCTTGCCGCCCACATACTGCCCACAGGGGGTCTTGCTCAGGGTGTCGTACAGGGCTTCGATGTGGTAGGGACGCAGCTTCTGCATCTGCATCTCCCCGATATAAGGGATGATGAGGTTCTGGATGAGGGCCAGATTGGACTGGTAGGTCTTGGGTGCCCACTTGTGCTTGCTGCACTGCTTGGGCAGCCAGTCCATCAGGAACTCTGCCACCGTCACCGAGGACGGGATCAGGAAATTGCCGGTCGCCAGTTCATGTTCGATCTGCTTCTGGCGTTTCACCGCCTCCTCTTTGGTGGGAAAGCTTTCCCATTTGTCGCAGCTCTTGCCGTGCTCGTCCTGATAGGTGTAGCGGACACTGTAAGAGCTGCCGCGTTTCGTGATATATGCCATAGATTTGCCTCCTTATCAAGCTGCCCGGTAGAGCCACAGATCGAAGCTGTCTTTCGGGATGCGGATGCTTCCGCCTGCCCGCAGGACACGGAACTCGGTGGTGCTGTTGCACAGATTGTAGGCGGCACGCTGGCTGATAGCCAGCATCTGCGCGACCTCCTTCACCGTGTACACCAGCTTAGTGGTCTCAGGGCTGTTGGTCGGAGACTTGACGGCATTGGTTCGAGTGACCACCTCCATTGTAGCCGGATCAGAGTCCGACTGCAAGGACTTTTTCGTATAATCAAAAGATTTCACATTCTCGTACATTTCATTACACATAGGCGTTGCTCCTTACTTATCGTGGCGCATCGCAGGCTCCTGCGTGCGGTTCTCATAAAATCGAATGACCTCCGGCGGGATGCTGTCCAGCGTTTTCAGGGCGGCTTCATAGTCCTGTCGCAGCTTGGCATCCTCCAGACGCTTCAAGACGCTCCCTTCCTTCGCTTTGTCCAGCGAGGCAGAGAGCGTCCTGTTTTTCTCTTTCAGCTTTTCGTTTTCGGCGGCGGTCTTGGTGAAGGCTACGTTGTACTTTCGCAGCTGGTCCTTCATCCGTGCTACGTTGGGGATATAGCTGTCCAGCACCTTGCTGATCTCCGCCGCACGGCTCTTGCCGTTGAAGGGGGTGATACCCACCAGCAGGGCATCCAACTGCTCCTTCTGCTTGGTCAGCTGGGTCATCTCCTTGAAGATGCGAGGCGGGATGTGCTCCCGCCCGGTCTGGCTGGCGCTTTCGCCCCGTTCCAGCTCCGGGTACTGCTTGACCATGTGCTGCCAGAACTCGTCCTGCCACTTCACAAGGTTCTTGCGGTTGCCAATGATCTCTTTCGCGCTCAGCCGCCCGTCAGCGGTCAAGGGCACAAAACAGAGGTGCAGGTGGGGCGTTTTCTCATCCATGTGGACAACGGCAGAGAGAAAGGTATCCGGGTGCTGTCTGCCCTCCAAAAATTTCAGGGCGTACGCAAAGTACGCCTTGACTTCGCTGTGCGTCTTGCCTTTGAAAAACTCCGGGCTGGCGGTGACAAGAGCCTCTACCACCCGCACGCTGTCCTTGCGGACACGGCAGTGGGCGGCGGCTATCATGCGGTCGGCTTCTTCCCGGTACCTGCCCTGCGGCTGCACCAGATGAAGGTTGTAGCGGCTCCGGCTCGTGTCGATATCCGGGTTGCTGGCGTACTGCTCCTTGGTGCGCTCGTTGTGGGCTTCGATGGGGCTGATGGCAGGCCCCTTGTACTTTTTGAACCTTAAAATGCCGTATTGGGCTTTCATAGATCACGCTCCTTCTTGGGGTGTACAAAAAATATGTACGGACTTCAAATAACCTGTACGGTTCGTACGACGTATGAACAAGCGAAATACAAACGATGATACGTTTTAATTTGATTCTGCTTGCCGTACAGATGCGTACAAGTACAGACCGTACAGGTTGTACGAACTTCTTCCGTAAAAAATGCACTTTTTACGGGCAGGGGTGGACAAGCGGTTCGATGCCTACAAAACCCCGCACCCTGCGGCCACCGGGCAGGTAGATGTTGTTGGTGGCTTCAAGGTTATAGCGGCGGTCATTCTGGCGCAGTTCCGCGCTGAAACGGATCGCCGATACGCTGTGGCAGGCGTTGTCCTCGCACCACTGCTTATAAATGTCGTAGAACTCCTTGGAGCTGATGGAGTAGTCCGCCTTGAAGCGGAAGTAGCCCTCGGACTCCATGAAGTCGATGACATTGTTGCTGCTGCGCTTGATGGTGTCCACGTTGGCGGCGGCTCGTTCGCTGACCGTGAAGCGGAAATCGTTCTGCACCAGCCGGTGCAGCCCTTCCAGACACCAGAGCAGGATGCCTTCCAACTCGGCGCACATCTTCTCCACAAGGAAGGGGTCATCCGTGCGGTCGGCAGGCTTGTCCTTAGTGGTCAGGATAAGCTGGCGGCGAAAGAAACCGTCCGAATGGTCATACAGCGAGGTCAACGCACCGTTGCCGAAGCAGAGGAACCGGGCGTAAATGTCCCGCTGGTAGCTCTGGACACCCTTGCGCTCCAAGTCCAGCTTGGCTTCGGCGGTCACGATGGTCTTGATATAATTCGTCTTGGGCAGGGCGTTCATGTCCATGTCATCGTCGATCATCAGCAGGCGGCGTTCCAGATCGGCGCGGGCAAAACGGTTGTTCTCGACTTTCTGGACGCTGCCATTGCTGGCGGCATCTCCCATGAGCCGTTTCAGCACCAGCCCGATGCGGGACTTGCCCTCGCCGCCCTTGCCGACAATGAGCATCATCTTCTGCCCCTTGGTGCTGGGGATCAGGCAGTAGCCCAGATACTCCTGCAAGGTGGGGATGTCGGCATCGTCCAGCAGTTCATGCAGGAAGGTCAGCCAGCGTTCCGGGCTGGGTGCTTTGGGGTCGTACTTCACAGGTAGGCGGTTCTGGCAGAACAGGCGGCTCTCCTGAAAAGAGCCGTCCGGCAGATGGTACACGCCGTTCTGGAAGTGGATGCAGTCCTGTTCGATGGGAAACGGGTCGGAAAAGGCCAGCAGCTTGATGGTTTCCAGAATGTTGGTGACCTTTTTGGACAGGCCGGAGGTGACATATTCCTCGATGTTCTCCAAGATGCGCTGCTTGATCTCGCTTTCGTCCTCTACCGGGCCGTCCAGCGTGTACAGTGTACCGTTGACGCATTTCAGCGGCCACTGTTCCAGAAAGGCACGGCCAAACTGGACTTCATCGATCTTCTTGCCGTTGTACCAGTCCGGCCATAAGGGGTTGCGGGAAATGTTTTTCTTCATAGGGTAATTCTCCTTTAGAAAAGTGAAGTGGTGGGTCTCACGGTGAGACCCACCACTTCGGGTGAATAAACTATTAGGCGCACTTTGCCAGAGCAAGGCGGTCGGTGCGCTCCTCCAGCATCAACAGGTACGACCCGGACAGCAGCTGTGCGGCGGCAGCGGCCTTCTGCTGGGGCGTCCCAAATGCAACGCAGTCCGTCAGGTGTTCGATGGTCTCGGTCGTGTGGAGGGCTTCTTCAAACCGTGGGTCATGCGGTTCTTCCGGGGTGGCAGGCTTGTAGCGCTCCTGCCAGTCGTGCAGCAGGTCGAGATAATCAGTCAGCACCCGCAGACAGTAGGCGATGTCTGCCCACTGCTCGTCTGTCAGGCCACGCTTGGGCGGCGGCAGGGCGATGGCATTGGCGGGCGGCTTGTCCGGGTCAAGCCCGAAGTCGTGTATCAGCTTCTCGGCGGCTTGCCGTGGGTTCAGGTCGAACAGCTTGGCGGTGAGGTCGATGGCATCGCCGTTGGCTCCGCAGCCAAAGCAGTAATAATAGGTGTCGTTCAGCTTCATGCTGGGGTCGCTGTCGGAATGGAAGGGACAGCACACCATGCCATGGCGGTCGGGCTCCATGCCGTACATCTCTCCCACCTGCCGAACGGTGATGGCGGACTTGATCTTTTGATATAAACTCAAAATTTCTCCTTTGGTCAAAGGTTTTGGTACGAATCAATTTGATCCCTGCCACGTTCAAAGCCGGTCTCCCTTGCTGCCTCCCGACAGGAAATCTTTTTGGACTCTGTGTCGGCCCCATGCAGGGCGCTCGCTCCCCCGATGGGAGGTCTTGGCGGTCTGGGCAGTTCGGACGGTCATTCTGTTCTCAAGGTTCTGTTATGAAAGATATTTCAGAGGGCTTTCGCGGGAAGCCCTTAATATGTTCGCTGCTGGGGAGTTAATATGTTTTCTTTCTGTCTATAGGATAGCACCACGATGGCCGCTGTGCCGTATATCCATAATGTCGGAAAACAGGTGCAGAAACTGCAAAATTCCACGCTTATGGACAGGAACCGCTGGAAGTGGTATACTGTGCAAAAAACATCGGAGGTGCGACCATGAACATCAAGCTGACACTGGGAGAACGGCTCAAAGACCTGCGTGTGGAGCGGAATCTGAAGCTGGAAACGCTGGCAGAGCAGACGGGTCTGTCCAAATCGGCACTGTCGAAATATGAGAGCGACGATGTGACCGACCTCAGCATTTATGCGGTGACAACGCTGGCTGAGTTCTATGGCGTGACCACGGACTACCTGCTGGGGGTGACGGAAAACAAAAAACGCCCAGATGCAGTCCTTTCGGACTTGCATCTGAGCGATGGCGCAGTGGACGTATTAAGGAATGGAAAATTCAATCATCGGCTGCTGTGTGAGCTGATCGTGCATGAGAATTTCCAGCGGTTCATGACCGATCTGGAAATCTATGTGGATGGATATGTCAGCGCAAACATTCAAAACCTCAATGCTGGTCTGGAAGCGACCCGGCAAATGCTGAAAAAGAAGTATGCAGCAGATGAAAACGATCTGTACATGAGCACCTTGAAGCTGGGGCAGATCGATGAAGATGAGTACTTTGGCCGGGTCTTGTACGATGAGTTGGTGGCCATCCTGAAGAACATCAAGACGGAACACCGCAAGGACAAGACCACTTCGGATGGTGCAATGGTCGATAACTTGATGAAGGAACTGGAGGATGCACAGAAACTTGAAGGGTCTGCGGATGAAAAGAAGATCCGAACGGCATTGAAGGCAATCGGCATCAACTACGATAAGCTGACAGAAGATGAAAGAAAGCTGATAAAGAAGATTCTTTATAAAACGGCAATGCTAAAACCGGGGACACTTGCAGGCAACCGGGGAAAGCACAGACGTTGATCATTTGCCTTGCGGCTTATAGGAGAAACGCTGCTGCGGCAGGACGGGAGAACGTACACCATTGGTTCCTCTGAAAGCCTGCGCTGGGTGGGCAGAAACCATTAGCTGCCATGCCCATCCGCGCATCCTTCTGCCATAGAACAGGTGCTTGCCGGAGCCTCTCGCAGTCCCTTTTCCGCATCAGCCGGAACCAAGGTGTAACACACTAGACTTTGCAAGCAAAGTCGTGTGCCAACGAGCGTTCCGCCGCTCTTTGGATTCTTCCCGGCAGGGCACTGGAAAATGGGGTGCCCTGTGCAGCACGGGGCGCATCCGTCACCTCGCACAAAAAATTGACTGCAAGTTTTACTTGACAATTCGCGGAATATGCACTATCATAGCCATAAGATGAATATAATGTTTATAACGATATACTCAATTTGAGGGTGAGGTATTTCATGGCAATCAATGATAGTGCTGTCGTCCCGCTTTACCAGCAGGTAAAGGATGACATTCGTGCCGCGATCGAGAGCGGCAAGTACAAAACCAACGAGAAGATTCCCCCGGAGCCGGAACTGAGTGCAGAGTACTCGGTCAGCCGCATCACGGTGCGCCGTGCCGTGGAAGAGCTGTGCGCCGAAGGGTATCTGGTCAAAATGCAGGGGCGGGGCACCTTTGTCAGCAAGCCCCGCATCCATCGTAAGTTTGCCAGCGGCAGAGGAACTGCCAGCTTTACGGAGACCTGCAAGGAGTACGGCATGGTGCCGGGCGCCCGGCTGCTGAACCGTCAGATCGTGCCGGTGCGTAAGGATGAGGAAGCCTTCTTCCATGTAGGCCCGGAAGCCTTGCTCATCTATATCCAGCGTCTGCGCACTGCCGATGGTCAGCCGGTGTTTCTGGAAAATCTGTTCCTGCCTTACGAGCCTTATAAGAGCCTGATGAGCGAGAATCTCAATGATGTTTCCATGTTTGACACCATTGAGCGCATCTCCGGGCTGCGCCCTGCAACGACCTCCTGCCAGCGTATCGAGGCGGTACGGGCTTCGGCAGAACAGGCACAGCTGCTCAACCTTTCGCTGGGCGAGCCGCTGCTGTATCTGAACGCCTACTTCCATGACCAATATGACCACCCGCTGTGCATCGGGCGGCAGTATTACATTGGAAGCCGGTATATGTTTGAGTTTTGAGGGCAGCATTCTGTCCCCCCAAGAGCGTCTTTTCCACCCGGAAAAGACGCTCTTTTTGTCGTTCCAAGGAGAATTGTTGGTGAAACTGCTAAAATATAGGGGAGATGCTTTGTGCACTTTACCAAAGTAAAGATTTTTTTAGAAAAACCTCTTGACGTCTGTGCAAAATGTGGTACTATGTAAATGACGATTATGACGTCTATAACGAATAAGATGATACAGACGCCGAAGAGATGAAGGAAACACAGGAAAGGTCGTGGATGCGTATGAACCGAATCATTCTTGCTTCGCACGGAGGGCTGTCCGCCGGAATGAAGGACACCGTGCAGATGATCCTTGGTGAGTTGCCGAACCTTTATGCCCTTGCTACCCTGCGGGATGAGACCGAGCCTATCACGGTGGCGGCACGTCGGTTGCTGGATGGCTTTGCAGCAGAGGATGCTGTGTACATCGTGACCGATGTGATGGGCGGCAGCGTGAACAACGAGATGCTGACTCTGCTGCCGGAGTATCCGGCGGTGCACCTGATCTGCGGCATGAACGCTTCTCTGGTGCTGACCCTTGCTTCCAACGACGAAGCCCTGACACAGGACGAACTGGCCGAGTGCATTGCAGATGCCAAGGCGCAGATCATTGATTGCAACCTGCTGCTGAAAAAAGCAGCCCAAGATGAGGAGGATGACCTATGATCAAATTAGTACGTCTGGACTACCGCCTGCTGCACGGTCAGGTGGTATTCTCGTGGACCGGCCATGTGGGCGCACAGCGCATCATCGTGGTGGACGATGACGCCGCCAACGACGAGATGAAAAAGTCCGCCCTGCTGCTGAGCAAGCCTGCCGGTGTCCGGGTGAACATCTTCACGGTGGACAAAGCCATCGCCAAGATGCCCAAGGTGGAGCAGCTGGACGAGAAGATCATGATGATCTTCGGCAACACCGCTGCCCTGCTCAAGTTCTGCCAGGCATACCCCAAGATCAAAGAGATCAACTACGGCGCTGTGGCAAACAAGCCCGGCTCCAAGGCCTTTGACCAGTCGGTATTCCTGACCCCGGAGGAGCAGGCAGACACCCAGAAGCTGCTGGATATGGGCATTAAGATCTACAGCCAGCAGACCCCCACCTTTAAGGTAGTACCCATCGATCACATCTGATCGTAAGGAGATAAGAAGGAGGAATTGACCCATGTTTGTTACCGCACTGCTTCTGGGTCTGGTTGGCGTGTTCTGTATTCTGGACTCGCGCATTCTGGGCCGCATGAACTTCGAGCGTCCGCTCATCACCTGCACCATCGTCGGTGCGCTGCTGGGTGATCTGCAGACCGGCCTGACCCTTGGCGCATCCATCGAGTTGATGAGCCTTGGCATCGTGAACATCGGCGCAGCAGCACCCCCGGACATGAACATGGCTGCCATCATCTGCGCAGCTTTTGCCATCCTGACCGATGCTTCTGCCGAGACCGCACTGGCGCTGGCCATTCCCATCGCTGTTCTGGGCCAGATGCTGGGCGTGCTGATGCGCACCATCCTGTCCAACCTGACCCACGTTGCCGACCACGCCATTGCAGAAGGCAAGTTCCGCAAGGCATGGAGCATGCACATCGTCTGGGGCACGCTGCTGTACAGCCTGATGTACTTTATCCCCATCTTCCTGTCCGTCTACTTCGGCACGGATCTGGTGCAGAAGATCGTGGCTTTCATCCCCGCATGGCTGACCGATGGCCTGAACCTCGGCAGTAAGTTCCTTACCGCTTACGGTATTGCCCTGCTGCTGTCCACCATGCTCAACCGCGACCTGACCGTCTACTTCCTGCTGGGCTTCTTCTTTGTGGGTTATCTGGGTCTGGATATCACCGCTGTGGCGATCTTCGCCGCAATTCTGGCTGTGATCCTGACCGGTCTGAAGTATGGCAAGGGCGCACCTGCCGCAGCCGCTGCCGGTGCAGCTGCTGCCAACCCGGACTACGACCCGCTGGAAGATGACGACGATCTTTGATAGGAGGAAGCTGAAATGAGCAACGCAACCAAGACTGCAAAGCGCAGCGACTTCAAGAAATACTTCCAGTTCATGTGGCGCTCCCTGAACATTCAGGCCTCCTGGAACTACGAACGTCAGATGAACATGGGCTTTTTGTACGGCATCGCTCCCACGCTGGACGAGCTGTACCCCGACGAGAACGACCCCGAGCAGCTGGCGCACAAAAAGGAAGCCTACGAGCGCGAGATGGCGTTCTACAACTGCACCCCGCAGACCAGTGCCTTTACGCTGGGTCTGGCCGCTTCCATGGAGGAGCAGTACGCCGCCGACCGTGAAAACTTCAACCCGGAGACCATCAACGCCGTCAAGACCTCGCTGATGGGCCCCCTGTCCGGCGTGGGCGACTCCTTCTTCCAGGGCACTGTCCGTCTGATCGCTTTTGGTCTGGGCATCTCTCTGGCACAGCAGGGTAACGTTCTGGGCCCCATTCTGGCCATGATCCTCTCCATTGTCCCCGCTGTGCTGGTCACATGGTTTGCCGGTAAGCTGGGCTATACCATGGGCAGCAAGTACCTGACCAAGCTCAACGGCGGCATGATGGACAAGCTGATGTACGTCTGCGGCATCGTAGGCCTGATGGTCATCGGTGCCATGGTGGCAAGCATGGTGGGTCTGACTACTCCCATCACCTTCGCAAGCACCGGTCTGGTGCTGCAGGATGTGCTGAACAGCATTCTGCCGAACCTTCTGAACCTTGGCATCGTGATGCTGATGTACACCCTGATCCGCAAAAAGGTCAAGACCGGCTGGCTGCTGGTCATCTGCATCGTGGGCGGTGTTGCCATCAACGCCCTTGGTCTGTTGGTGTAACCGGGTTTCCGGCTTACATAGATATCCGTACGCCTGTAATTTGTGATTCATCAGAACAAAAAGAAAAATAATTTGGAGGATTGCATTATGTATAACATTGATCTGGCAAACGTCAAGTCCATCGTGGCAGACATCGTGGCAAAGCACAACGTGGAGAACGTGGCCTTTGTTGGCTGCGGCGCTTCCAAGGCAGAGCTGTACCCCGCAAAGTACTTCCTGGCAAACTGCAGCAAGAAGCTGCGTGTGGCACACTACACCGCCAACGAGTTCAACTACGATACCCCCGATTGGCTGGGCGACACCACTGTGGTCATCACCGCTTCTCTGGGCGGCAGCACCCCTGAGACCGTCAAGGCCAACAGCGTGGCAAAGGCCGCTGGTGCAACCGTTGTCAGCGTTACCCACGCTGCCGGTTCTGCCCTGACCAAGGAAGCTGACTACACCATCGTTCACGGCTTTGAGGCAAACTACGCCGCCAAGCTGGAAAAGATGGGCTACGTTCTGGCACTGGCTGTGGAGATCCTGCAGCAGGTGGAAGGTTTCGACAAGTACGACAAGATGATCGAGGGCCTGACCAACGTGTTCGAGGCTGCCGAGAACGCTGCCAACTCTGCCCGCAAGTCTGCCAAGGAGTTCGCTGAGAAGTACAAGGACGCTCCCGTCGTCTACGTCATGTCCAGCGGCGCTTCCATGGAGGTCGCTTACTCCACCTCCATCTGCCTGATGATGGAGATGCAGTGGGTCAACTCCGGCTCCTTCCACAGCGGCGAGTTCTTCCACGGCCCCTTCGAGATCGTGGACAAGGACGTGCCCTTCATCCTGCTGATGAACGACGGCAAGACCCGTCCCGTGGATGCCCGCGCACTGACCTTCCTGCACCGCTTCGATGCTCTGACCACCGTTGTGGATGCAAAGGATTACGGTCTGGGCAATGCTGTGGACAGCAGCGTCATCACCTACTTCAACCCGCTGATGCACACCGCCGTGTTCCGCGTCTATGCTGAGGAGCTGTCCTACGTCCGTCAGCATCCGCTGACCCTGCGCCGCTATATGTGGAAGCTGGAGTACTAAGCGATCGACCGGGATCAATAGACCCATGCTTGGGGGAGGGGCTTGCCCCTCCCCTTTTTTGATGAAGAGGGAAATGAAGAATGATTGAAGCAGTGATTTTTGATATGGATGGGGTGCTGGCAGATACAGAATATTACTACGAGAACCGCCGTAAAAACTTTCTGCTGGAAAACGGCATCCCCATCCCGGAGGGCAACTTCATCGGCTCCAACGAAAAAGCCATCTGGGAAGCCATTGTCCCCAACGACCCTGTGCGCCGTCAGGAGATGCTGATGGCTTACCGGGAGTACCGCAAGGCTCGCCCCACCCCCTACGGCAAGCTTACCGACCCGCAGGCAGAGCCGCTGATGAATGCGCTGCGCAGCCGGGGGCTGAAGGTGGCGGTGGCGTCCTCCAGCGCAGCACCGGATATCATGAAGATGCTCACGGAGGGCGGCTTGAAAGCCATGGTGGATTTCGCCTTCAGCGGCGAGGACTGCGCCGCCCATAAGCCTGCACCGGATATCTATCTCAAGGCGCTGAAGGCACTGGGGCTGACGGCAGACAAGGCTATTGCGGTGGAGGATTCTCCCACAGGCATTGCCTCCGCAAAGGCGGCAGGGCTGAAGGTGCTGGCACTGAAGCCCCGCCACGGCGAGCCGCTGGACCAGTCCGCCGCAGACTGCATCATCACCCAGCTGATGGATGTAAAGGAGCATCTGGACTGAGATGGAAGCGATCAAGAACGGTCTGCGCAAAAACCTGACTCCGGCACAGCTGTGGAGCGGCGCACGCTTTTTTCTACTGCTGAATCTGGGACTTATCATCTATGCAGTAGCACTGAACTTTTACTGTGCGCCCAACCACTTTGTATTTGGCGGCACCACCGGTCTTTCCATCGTTCTGGCCACCTGCTTTCCGGCTCTGAGCGTCAGCACCTTTATGTGGATCACCAATGCGGTGCTGGATGTGCTGGGCTGCGTCTTTCTGGGCATAAAGACCATGGGTTGGACACTGTACTCCTCCTTCATGCTCAGCTTTTATTCCAGTATGTGCGAAAAGATGTTTCCCGTGTCGCAGCCTTTGACGGATGATACTTTGCTGGAGCTGTGCTTTGCGGTGGCGCTGCCTGCCATTGCCAGCGGCATCGTATTCAACATCGGGGCATCCACCGGCGGCACCGAGATCGTGGCGATGATCCTGCACAAGTACATCAAGGTGGAGATCGGCAGGGCTCTGCTGCTCAGCGATATCGGCACAGTGCTGTTTGCGGCTTACCTCTACGGCCCGCAGACCGGGATGTACTGCGTGCTGGGACTCATCGGGCGCAGCACCATCGTGGATACAGCTATCGAGAGCCTGAATCTCCGCAAGGTGTGTACGGTCATCACCTCAAGGCCGGAGCCCATCCGGCATTTCGTTACGGAAACACTGGGACGCACAGCGACCCAGCAGAACGCCACCGGCGTGTACACCGGCGAGCCCCGCACCATGATTATGGTGGCGCTGACCCGGCGGCAGGCAGGGCTGCTG
This sequence comes from Faecalibacterium sp. DFI.5.82, assembly GCF_029076575.1. Classification (NCBI taxonomy): domain Bacteria; kingdom Bacillati; phylum Bacillota; class Clostridia; order Eubacteriales; family Oscillospiraceae; genus Faecalibacterium; species Faecalibacterium sp. DFI.5.82. Next base: position 56,075 of record NZ_JARFIS010000006.1, on the reverse strand, counting down.
CGGGATTTCCTGCGCCGGGAGGACCCGGAGGCCTTTCTGACCATTGTCAACTCAAGCGAGATCATCGGCAAAGGGTTCCAGTCCATCTGAAAACGCAGAATGCCCGCCCACTGTGGCTTTCCACAGGTGGGCGGGCATTATTATATATGGTAAATGGTTGTTTACGCTGACTTCCCGGGATTTACGCTGAAAATACGCTGACTTGGCATGGTTTACGCTGAATTTACGCTGAAAACGCGCAATCGCGCGAACAAAGCGCGAATAAATCCGGCTGACCGCGAATAAACCGCGAACAAAGATCGCACGGGCGTGCATTCTTCATGCGTGGGAAGGTGCGACGTGAAAGTTGGAACTTGTAAAAATAAACTGTAATACGATTGAATTTCGGAAAAGTGGAATCGCACGCTGGAATGCGCGCGTGCAATGTTGCCTGAATAAAAGTCAGCGATAAAAACGCGCGCCGCGCGATTAGCATTTTTGCCGCGCGTTTTCTAAGGCTCAATCTTCCAGCCTGCCGTGGTCACAGCCGAGGGAAAGATAATGCTCCATCTCCCCTCTCAGCACCATCTGTGCGTACTCCAAGGGCTTATTATACAGCAGCCAGTCCAGTTCTGCCCGCTGTGCCGGGGTGTTGCCGTACTCGTCCTCCACGGTAATGCAGTCGATGACAACGGTGGTGCCATCCGCGAACAGGGCTTCCACCCGGTTGGTGTCCATGTTGTAGCGGCAGGAAAGCAATTTTGTCATAGTCATATCCTCCAAGACTTGATTTTTGGTGTGCAGTCACTCGAACCAATGCCGTCAAGTCGTTGTCGGATGAAGTGGTTTTTAGTTTGTCCGGGAGTAAGTGCACGGTTTCTGCACGGTTTTTGCACGGTTTCAAAACGTGCAAAGGGTGCAAATCGTTGCAAAATCGGACAAAGGATGCAGAAACTCCAAGCTCAAAACTTGCGATGTATCGCTAAGAAATAACGACAAAACGTAACTTCCAAAAATTGAGGGAATCGCCCGGCGTGCGCTACGAATCAGTAGGCCGGGGGTTCGAGTCCCTTCCATCGCACCAAACAATGAAAATCCGAACCTTTTCTCGATAGGAGAAGGGTTCGGATTTTTTGTTTTCTTCGGAAATGACAATTCCGGCTCTTCCCTGACGGCTGTGTGTCCGAAACCTTATCAGAAGAAAGACCGCATCACGAAGGTCACAACTGTAAGATTGCCGTAAGGCAGAAAGGGCATGATTATGAAGTATGATGTAAGAGCCTGTCACTTTAACATGGACAACGGATGCGTGGAGCTGCTGCTCCAAGATGGCAGAAAAATCTCCATCGACTGCACCGGGGTCGAGGATGCACTAGATGTTACCATGACGCAGCGGTCTGAACTGGACTACCTCATCTATAATGACCCACTGGCGTATGCTGAGCTGATCCTGAACGGTGAGCCAGAGGAGTATCTGAAGAATGCGGCTGGGTGCCACGGGCTAGAAGATTAAAGACATAGAAAAGGCAGGATGCTCCCATGAGAACATCCTGCCTTTTCTAAAATATTTAGGCCTTTACGCACCGGATCGACAATTATTTCTGCTCGTTCTTTTGCACATAGGACAGGCAGAAGAAATACAGTCCGTCCAGCACAAAGCAGATGATTCCGGTCGCAGCAATAAATCTATTCCGCTCGATGACACCGATCAGGGTCGGTGTCAGGGTCCCGATCCACTTACAGATCGCAATGAGCCTTGTCTGTCCTTTGGAGCTTCGCCGCCGGTTCAGCAGGTAGAGATAGGCGATGGACATTGCAATATTCTGCAAATAGGCAGAATAGATCTCCGCCTTGTGGTCGCCAAATTCTACGATGAACAGAACCTGCAGTCCCACGCAGATCACCAAAGCAAGGGTACCAAAAGAAACCTGGCATTTCTTTTCCAATTCGGTCGCATAATCGTTCTTGTTATATTTGAAATGGGTAACAACAAAAGAAGAATAACATTCACCTTGCGATGAAGTCTGTAAAAACAGAAATTCGCTAGGAGTTGCACTTCCACAGCGACCAAGGTCTATTCGGCGATGGTTCAATTTATTCGATAATGAGTAAGATTTCTTTGTTACAAAAGGCCAAACACAGCGTGATTCTTGTGTGCGTCACTTATTTCTGATGAATAGAATTACGGTATTGTCTGCCATTTCTTTCACGGATAAACTGTGGTCCTCTTTGATCCACCATTCTACGACGCCAACAAGAGCACTCACACGGAATTGTAAAAAGAATATTTCGTTGCTATCCTTCGTTGATGCTACCGGAATCCTTGTCATTTCCTGTAAAATTAGCTGTTTGAATCTATCTTGAAAGCGACTGGTACCGCCCCTTTTGGTCATGACAGAGAAGAACCTGTAGTTATCCTCAAAAAATTGATACACCGCAGTGAAATAATGTTTAAGTTCTTTTTCCGTAGAATCCCAGTGAATCGGAGAGCATACAGCCCGAAGGTCTTCCAGTCGATCTTCGATGATTTTATCTAACAAATCAAACTTGTCCGCATAATGAAAGTAGATTGTCCCTCTGTTCACATTTGCTCTGTCTGCGATGTCGTTGATTGAGATCTGGTCAAAATCTTTTTCTTCCAGTAGGTCGAATAACGCAGCAGAGATCGCCGCCTTTGTTTTTTGGATTCTTCTATCCTCTTTTTTCACCAGATCATCTCCTCTATTTTGCACGATTGTATTATATCAATCACCTGTTGGAAATTCAACGATTTTCTGAAGTTGTTTTTCAACAGTAGAGCTTGAACTGTTCAATATTCATCAGTTCGATTAAAATCAACCATTGCACAATGCTGCGGCTCTTGATAGTATCATATTATCAAACATCTGTTGAAAATCAAACCACTGTTAGATCTTTCAATCTGACCCGTATAAAAGGAGATCTTGTTATGAAGCTGTTGAATAACGCCGTGATCCGATTGACCAAGAACAGGAAGCCAGCCTATGATCCTGAGAACGAACTCATGTGGGATAGAACTTACAATTCCAGCTCATGGTTTGTCATTGGTCACTTTGAAGCAGAAGGCCATAAACTGAATTATTTATATCACCAGATGGTATGGCAAGACAAGGACGGTTCCTTAAAGTTGAATTCCGTGATCGGAGTTACAGATGAAACGACCGGCGAATATTTGGGAGAAGATAAATTTTATCCGATGGATCAGACAAAGTTTGCAGAAGACCATTTTGGCATCATCGTACCAAATGGTTCGATGGAGGGAGATCTTCGCAACATGCGCGTTACTGCTTTTATGGAACACGCATCACTTGATCTGGAACTTGAATTTGAAGATGGCATCATCATGAACGGTGGGGCCGGCGAATTTTCGATTGCTGTCATTGGCGTAAAGCAGTATTCAAAGCCAAGAATCAAGCCTACTGGAACACTCGTCTTAAACGGAAAAACGTATCCAATCTCTGGGGATGCATGGTTTGACCGTCAGTGGCAAAAAGTCCCCACCCAAAAGAGCAAAACCGGAGAAGGTTCGGATGACCCTGTAACGGGCGGAACTATTCACTGGTATTGGATGGACTTAAATATGGACAACGGAGACAAACTCAGTCTCTGGTGTGTTGAAATCGCTAAAATTACAAGAGCTTGGGCAACGGTTCTTCACGCGGATGGAACGAATAAAGTCGTTGATGTTACCCCATTCACACAGTTCAAGGCCAAAAAATGGTACAGTCAGGCTTCCGGACAGAATTATCCAATTGAATTTACAGTAGAAATCAAAGACTTGGATGCAAAACTTTATGTCGCGCCGTATCCGGTAGAGCAGGAAATCGTGTCAGAGCACATCAGCAAGTATGAAGCTGCAAGCCAAGTGAAAGGAACCTATCTCGGAAAACCGGCTACTGGATTCTGCTATGTAGAGTTAGTGGGTGGCTTCAAGTAATATGGGCAAAAAGATTATCACAAAACAAAAACAGGGTGCGCCCCGAAGGACGCACCCTGCAAAAATCCACACACGATAAGTAAGACAGGGAGTTCCCCAGCGGGAACTTCCTGTCTTTCTTTGCCGGAGATGTGAGCCTGCTCCGCCTGCCACGCAGCAAACTCGCGCTGGCCTTCCTCGCTGTTCCAGCAGGCAAGGATCGCCGGATAGAATGCCCGTGCCAGACGTTCGATGGCTTCATCGGGATACGGGGAAATGTTTGTGGACTTTTTCTTTTTGTTCAAACGCACACTCCTTTGGACTTCCGTTGACAGCATACAATGGGCCTGTTTGTTATGCTGTCTGCTCATCCTCTGCGAGCGCAGATTCCAGAGAATCAAGGTACTCCTTGTGCTTGTGGATGATTTCGAGAATGACTTCTCGCTGTGCTGTGTCTGGCATAGTTCTCAGAAGATAGTCAAACTCTGTGCGGAAACGTGTTGTAACGTGTTCCAGTGCGACATAATCATGCCGCACTTCTTCCGGGTAAGCATCGCTGTCGTAAACCGATTCGATTTTCTGAAACGGCATCACAGGTGCCTTTCCCGGTTCCCGGATGATGCCATCGGCATCCGGCTTCGGTTCAACCTTCAGTTCCGGGTGCAGGATTTCCTGCAAGGTCTGTGCGCGGGCATCATAGTTGGCTCGTGCAAGGCGGTGCATATCAGACTTGCTGACTTTTACCTGTTTGTTCAGAATCTTCTCCCGCATACCGGGAATCAGGGATTCAGCAATTTCAACGCCTTTCATGTACTTCGATGCACGAAGTACAGTTGCCTTGCTTACACCATTTTCCTCTGCGATTCGTTCGCAGGTTTTTATGGCTTCACCGGAGTTATCAGTTTGAGAACTCCGGTGAAATCGGCCATTTTCATCATGCGATTCTTTGCGGGCTTCGCCATGAGAGGATTTTTCCGCTTCATATTGCTTTCCGATGAGGAACAGCTTCTGCTCCGGGGTAAGATTACGCCGCCCCAACTGATTCTTGCAGATCCATGCGAGGACTTCTTCTCTGCTTTCAAATCGGAGCGGCATGGTGGAAAAGCAAATCTCCGGGTGCTTCTGGAGGATGGCATAACGATTGTGGCCGTCAACGAGGGTGTTGTTCCAGACGATCAAAGGAGAGAGCAGCTTGCCTTCCTTGAGGATGTTTTCTTCAAGCTGCCTGTATTCATCGTCCGTCAGCGGCGGAATCTGATTCTGGAACTCCGGGTCGATTTTCAGATTGATCATACGCACACTCCTTCTCTCTCGTGATGCTGCGTCTGTTTTTCCTCCCGGAAGAACAGGGCAACATTCTGTTTTGCATCTTTCAGCTTGAGCAGCTCGGACTTGGCTTCCTTGTACTGCTCATAGAACTGTGCCTTTTCGGAAGCAAGAGCGCAGTATTCCGATTCCAGCTTGTTCGGACTGGGCAGGCTGGTGATGTTGTTTGCCTTGAGATAGGCCGCTGCCGCCCGGTATGCTGTCAGCTCTACACGATGTTGTTCTTCAAAGGCTGCGGGGGATTTGGCAGCGTTCCGTTTCTGCGCAAGCGGTCGGTATTGCTTGTAGGCAGCAGCGTGGCTGCGCAGCGTCTTGTTTTCTGCCATGCGGGTTTCGAGGTCTTTCACTACGGCCAGCGATTCATGGAACTTGGTGTCAAGCTCTGCGATTCTCTGGTCGAGTGCGTCCTCGTTGAGCAGACCTTTATCCTGCAAGAGAATCAAGGTCTGTGCCATGGTCTTGAGGTTGTGCTTCTTCGCCCAACGCTCGTAGCCGATGCCCTTGCCCTGCTTCAGCTTCGCCTGAATGTCCACCAGTTTCTTGATTCGGTCGGGTTCTTCCTCAAGATTGTTGTGGAGGATAATGGGCTGGCTCTTGGCATTTTCTTTCAAGGTGGCAAGCACGAGTTCTTTCTCAAACTTGTCACCGAGGCTGTGCGCCCGGATAAACTTCTTTCTTCCGGCAGGCAGGTAGCTGAGCTGTCCACGGCTTTCCTTAACGGTAATGCCGTACTGCTGCAAGAGCCTGTCCGAGAAATCTTCAAAGCTCATTGCGACATTGAGCACATCCGAGATCTGCTTCCGCAAAATTTCTTTTGCGGTTTCAAACTTCGTTTGTGTGGGCTGCTGTCCGGCGGCAAGCAGGGCTGCGTTTTCACGGTCAAGTTTCATCTGACCGCGCCGTTTCATCCAGTATTCACGCTCGCTCACGCGCTTTTTCGAGCTGAGCAGGTCGATCTGGTACAGCTTGGCATCCTGACACATTTCCATGACTGCGACACGCAAATGCCGCATGGTCATGGCTGTGCTGGAATGCTTCATGCCCTCACGCCAGTCACGGGGCTTCTGCATATAGGGCTTGCGCTCCACTTCTCGTGTCCGGACGCTGCCGATCACGATGTGGACATGGATGTTACCCGAATGGTTGTGCCCGTCCGGGTGGGTGCAGACGATAGCAGGATGACCTGGAAAGTTCTCTTTGCAGAAGTTCAGGCCGAGGGCCTGTGCCTTTTCCATCGTCAGTCCATTTTCGACTGCATCCCGTGGGTCGAAGCTGATGATATACTGGTGGCTCTTGATATCATCCGGGTTGTTGTTCTTGTCGTACTTCCGATTTGCCAGCAGACAGGCCGTTGCAAACGAGGCTTCGCCGCATTCAAGGGTGTCCAGAATGTACGATTCCCGCAGCTTGGGTCTGCCCTGTTCGTCCAGAATCTTCTTGCCGGAAAATTCATCGTGCTGGTAAATCAGATAGGTTTCGGCAGCAGAGTAGTCCGAATTTTTAGAGGCGATATGCTTCAGCGTTGCCATACAGTTCACCCAGAACTTTCTCGGCATTGAGCCGGAAGGCGGTCAGGTCTGCAAGTTCGTCCAGAAGTTTCGCCCGGAGCTGTTCGGTGTCTGCTCCGCCGGAGTTGAAGTGTCGTGCGAGTTGGTTCAGGTTGCCGCCCACCCTGCTGCACTGAGCGAGCAGAGTGGAAACGGCAGTCAGGGTTTCTTCTCCGCCGCCGGCAACGATAACAGTGCGCTCGATCTTCGCACTGTGCAGCGCACGGCGGATGAGGGTGGACAGGGAGAGGTGAAGGAGTTTTGCTGTGCATTGGAGTTCCATCTTTTCAGTTTCCGTCACACGGAACTTGATGATGTGCGTTTTGTTGTTCGGCGTGTCGTGGCGGTGGGTCGTGCTGGGATTCGCTTTGACATTCGTTTTGTTCATTGAACCTCCTGTCGTTTCGCTAGCTCCTCGGTGAAGCTATGTAAGCACGACGCGCCGTTCTTTCGCACCGCAAGGTGCGAATATGAGCAGGGTTTGGGGCAGGCACGCCCCAACAAGATCACTTCGGAAATGCAGGTGCATTGAAGAAGTGAAGTCCCGGTGGAGCACAAGATTTTCAAGAATTGAAAATTTGTGGCCACGGGACGGTTCTTGCTCTCCACTGCTGCGCTCAAAACGTATTTCCGAAAGTTGTTTCCGAATTGTTAAGACGCAAAAATAAGTAGAGAGTTCCACTGCTCATATATGTGAATCGCCGTTTGCCCCGAACGAAGTTCCTGCCCCTGTTTTGCAGCGGCGTTGACTGGAGAGCCGGTATCACGTTCGGTCGGCTCATGAAATTTTCAAGGTGCAATCTTCCCCGGAAAAGAAAAATACCGCCCACGCAGTACAGGCGAAGGATTTTGTCGGGTGAAACAGACGGCAAAATGATCGGGTGTGTTGCGGGGCGGTAAATCTTCGCAGGAAATAAAACCGCACAGAATCGTTTCTTTACAGAAATCTCTGTGGATTTGTTGGGAATGATAACATAAGTACGAATGCGTGTCAACACTTCAGGATAATGAATACATCAGATGAACGAAACACACAAAGTACAAGCGAAAGCAAGGCTGCGTTTTAGAAGAATGTTTTAATTTTCGCAGTTCAGGCGGACTTGGACGGTAAACACACCGTCCTTCTTCTTTGTGTAGAAGTCGCCATGGTTCTCTTGAACGATACGATTTATGTTCTTTAGTCCGTAACCGTGATACTCTCCGATGCGGATGCTGCGAACGGTATCGCTGTATGGATTCTCAAGCCGGTAAAAGAGACTGCGATACTGCTTGCGCAGCTGTAGATGAATGATTCGCTGTTCTGCTGGCAAGTCGCAGCAGGCTTCAATGGCATTGTCAAATGTGTTTCCGATGATGATGCTCAAAGACAACGATGAGATCGTCAGAACTTCAGGAATCGTCACATCCAGTTTGACTTTGATGTTATTCCTTTCCGCAATTCGTAAGTAATAATTCAAAAGAGCATCAACAACAGGATTTCCGACAGCAGAAATATTTGTGGAACGCTCGAAAACATTCGTGGCGGCCTGTGCGATCTTGTGAAGTTCTTCGGTATCACCGTGTTCTGCAACTGCCTGCATCGCCAGAATGTATTTCTTCACATCATGCTGTAGAGAACGGACTTCTTCCTGACGTTCTTTGAGCTGCTGGTAGTATTCCATTTGAAGATTGTACTGCTGTTCGTTGAACTTAACTTTGAATTTTTCCAGTTCATTTTCCCGGAGAGCTTCCACATAGAACACGATCAGGATGTTTATAAGGAGAAGCACCGCCATAAGACCGACCATATAATCCGGGAAATACTCATCCGCAGCATGATACTGTGCCACATAACAGACAGCAATACTTGCGATTTGAATCGCAATGATCGGCAGCAGCCATAGGATACGCAGAGCATTTCCTTTTCGGCTGAAAAAATGTGAGATCAGGACTACGAGTGGAATTTGAATCAGGTTTGAAAAAACAACATAGACCAACCGTGCTGCCCCAGCCTGCATTAGAATGTCGGTATCCGGGATACGCAGCCCAATCAGAAGCATTGCAAGCACTTCCACCAAAGCAATCAGTGTGAAGAAAGCTCCGCTTGCAAAAACCGCCTGCCACGGTCGAACCTCATAGAACAGCAATGCAAGGAGAAATCCGCCAACTAAAAGATAAATCGTGCGCTGCGTTACCCAATCCGGGAATAAACTCAAAGCGCACTGCCCAGCGATCAAGAGTGCAACATATGACGCATAGAACCACCTTGAGACGGGTTCCTTTTTGGGAAACAGCCGACCGATAAAAAGCAGCAACAGGGCAATGTTGGCAAAGCTCCCTGCAAACTCAACGAAATAATAAAGCATCATCTTCCCAAATAAGCGTTGAAGATCTGATTGAACTCCTGACGCTTCCTCCTGCTGATCGGCAGCTGATGTCCGCTGGAAAGAAAAACAGCGGTTCCCGTAGCGTAAACAATGTGTTCCATGTTGACGAGATAACTTTTGTGTGGTGACACAAAGCACCGTTTGGGAAGCTGCTCCAAGGCTTCAGGAATGCTCATTCGCAATGTAAGGTCTTGCTCCTTGCAGTGAATCAGAACTTTATGTCCGTGGCTTTCCAGAAAGTAAATGTCCGATGTTTCCAAGGACATGGTAACACCATCGTATTCGATCGTGAAATGTTTGGAGTTCAGTTCCTGAAGGACGGCATCCATTGCCGCAGCGAACAGTGTCTGATCCAAAGGTTTGACAAGGTAGCGGAATGCAACGCCATATCCCTGCACAGCGTACTCATGCCGCTTCGTGACAAATACCACCAAAGGATGCTTCTCCATTTGGATCAAAGACTGCGCCAACTGAAAACCGTTGGATGGCATCTCGATATCGAGCAGCAGCAAATCGAAGGATTTTTTCTGCATTTGCAATTCGCTCAGAAGTTCATTCCCATCCATGTAAGTCTCAATGTCAAAGCAGCCTTGCACATCGTACTGCTGGACGCTTTGAACAATGCCATCAAGGTCTGACTTCTCATCATCGCAGACTGCAACGTGGTACTTCAGCATTTCGACAACCTCCACAAAATAATGTCCTGCTACTATTATAGACTGTGCAAAGGCTCCTTACAAGTAGCCTGACCTACCACTTTTGTCACCAGAACGACCAGTTTTGCCAAACCTCTTGATTTTGCTGAAATTTATGATACAGTGAAGCAAAAATCAGAAGATAAGGTGGCGCAACTGCAATGTGGGAACGCACGCTGTCTCAAAAATCAGTCCGTCTTTTCTGCGAGCAAAAAGTGATAGATGAAGCAAAGGCGGATGCGTATGTCTATGGGTACGAGTTGCTCATATCATCTGTTGTGAGCGTTCTGCTTGTTGTTTTAATCGCTGTTGTGTGTGGTGATGTGCGGTACGCACTTTCATTTTTGATTGGGTTTATCCCACAGCGAATCTACATTGGCGGATACCATGCAACATCGCACACCAGATGCTATTTGGCATTCTCCGGACTGGCACTTATCTGCATTTTGCTAAGTAAGGCAATCGCAGCAAATCACCTTTTCCGTATCCTGACAACAGTAGCTCTTTTGGGCATCTCTATCTTTCTCTCACCTATCGAAGCAAAGAATAAGCCTTTAAGTGAAAAGAAGCGGTCAAGTTACAAGATGGTCGCATCTGTTCTTTCGTCAATAGATTTCCTGCTTGCCATTTTTAATGTGCTTCCGTATACACGTCATGTAGTTTGCTACTATCTCTCCAAATGGGTATTGATTGTATTCTCAACAATTCCTTTGGTTCAACAAAAATTTAATGCCAACTTTTGTAGATAGGGAGGTGATAACATGAAAAAAAACAAATGGGTGCTGCTTCTTATCGCTTTTGTTGCATTTTTGGTATTGGTTTATTTTATTGGTGCTTGCCTTAATGCAACGGCAGAGGCATTGACAATTATTTCGCTCTGCATCGGCATACTGGTCATTTATTTAGTCGTAAAAGCAATCAAATCAAAATAAGGAAAGGAAAATGTGATCATGAGTACAAGAAAATTCATCAAAAAACTTACGGCGAGTCTGCTTTTTATTGCGGTTGTAATGTCGTTTGGCGTTCAGTCTGCCTTCGCTGAATCGAATTCACCGAAAGCTACCGTTAAGAACAATGTTGTTACTTTTAGCAATCTCGATCAACTGAAGGCAAACGAGAAGCTCGCAATTGCGGTAGTTGACAGTAATGGTGATCCAGCAACTATTACTATCGAGTCAGTGGACAATTCAATTTCTCGTGTAGCGAAATCGTCGAATTCTTGGAAGGTTTCGTATAAGGGAGTGGTGATTCATGCATATTTTTATATGACAGTGACGAATAACAAAGTCACAAATGCATGGGACTATTCGATTACAACTTTGGGTTCCACATATAGTGATGCAAGTTTGACGTATAACTCCAGTTCGGCAAAACTCACCTTTACCAGTAACGCTTATAATGGTATTGCTTCTCATACTTGCTGGCTGAAGGGAACTCCTCGCGGAACAAACAATGAAGTCGATGTAACGTATTCTATGTAATGTGGAGGACAATATGAAACAGAATTCACAAAAACTGATTTTTTTCCTGAGTAAAATTACATGTGCTTTTGCAATGGCGATTGCAGTCTTAAGTGTGAATAGCACCTGCTGCTTTACAGCGTATCAGCCGGATGTCCCTGAATCGCTTGATCGCAACTAAACTCATATGATAGACATTATATCAAAAACGATGTGAGGTGATAGAATATGAAAGATGTATCTCGAAGAGAATTCTTGAAAACTTTATGTTTAGGCATAACAGTAGCCGCTTTACAAAATTTGCCAATGACAACGGCTTTTGCAGACAGTGCAATCAGTAAAACAAAAATTATTTCTAAAAGCGACCGTGAAAATTTGGTGGCTACTGTTGCAAGAACTGTGCAAGTGTCCTACAAAATAGATAAAAATACGATCATTGAAGTAACTCGCTTTACTGATATTGATGGACAAAATGTTACCTTGAACCGGAGCGTTAAAGAAGATGGTACAGGTGAACTTGTCTATACGAAAGCCCAAAAAACGAAAAAAAGCAAATTGACCAATCAAAGCTATGATGTCTTTTTGAAATTAGCAACTTCAAAATCTATGCCTCAAACAAGGGGAGCCAATGTTGGAAGTGATGTTACAGGATCACAGTATAAGCATATATTTGTATCAAATCTCAGCTATACAATTGACAATACGGCGATTGCGCAAATTAAGATTGGTGGAGTTGAAACTGCAGCAAGCCTTTTAATTACTGGGTTGCACTTGCCGGGAAGCACTGCTGTTACGGTTGGATCCTTTTTGGTTAGTGTGGTTCTAGCTACTTCTCCATCGAAAGTTGTTATAAATCAATCGCTGTATGAAGTCCATTTCGCATATGATAATAGCTACTATACCCATTGCTATCATGATATTTTGTATTCGTATGATTCCGGTGGACACCTTATGGATACTACAAAATCGTACCATCAAGCTGTGGGAGGCTAAGAATGAAAAAAGGCAAAAGCAACTTTTTTCTTATTGCTCCTTTTGCCCTTTGGGGCTGCATTTCAGTATGGACTAGTAATCTTGTCCGATTGACAGATAAAAGCGCAGTACCTTATGCTTGGGCTTTCAACTTTGTTCTTGATAGTAGCTGTTGTTCTAGCTATTCAATGAAGGAAAGCAAAGTAATCACCCAAAGCAGTGTAAGGTCACAATATTTTCTATTCCAACAGTATTCTAGTAGTTTCAGCATTTGTATGGTTCACATTTATTTGCCGAGGAGTATACACCTGAAGGGGAAAATTTAATGAAGGTGATTCCAATGGAGCTTTAGTGTATTGAGTGAAGAAAAAAATAAATTAGGAGGCAGTATACTATAACTAACAAAATCAAACGGCTGATTTCCATTCTATTGGTCACGGTTTTATTTCTCCTGACCATTCAGCCAGCATTTGCAACTGGAAATAAGAGAAAGATCGATGATTATTCGATAGAAGAACTTCTCAATCTTTCTGTGCAAGAACAAGAGAATCTCGGATTTTATGTTTTGGCCGAGGTTCCAATGCGCGTTCCTGTTTCTAATACAGACGGCTCAAGAGTTGTATCGTATATTGATGGAACATGGAGAGTTCTTTATACAAAGGCCAATGGATTGGGCTTTTATATGAGTGGAACTACCGTCAGTATTGGCCCGGATTTAATAAAAAATGTTTCAGGAACGGATTACTACACGAGCTATTCCGATAACATCGAACGAAGCTGCCCATTTTCAACGACAGCACTAGTTCCAGAACAAAGTATATATAATACAACCTATACATATGACTTCTATGATGTTGGAACTTATCTTGATTGCAGCGTTGGGTGTTATTTTGGAGTGGTTGGCTCAAGCAAACCAATCTATTGGAGTGCAACTACACAAGTTACCATCCCGAAATTATGATTTTGACCAGCTATGGATGAAATTGTTTTTGAACCCAGTGATGTCAATATGTTAGCAGCTTTAGGCATCGTCGAAAGTGTAAAGTTGTTTCCGTTTATGTTATCAATGGGAGAACTTCAATATGCTTGCGATTCAGAATATCGTTGCAAACAATTCGTGAATTGCCTTTCAGAATATTATCCTGACAGCCAAATTGAAGCTAGACAACTGTGGTCGAAATATCATGGTACAGCGAATGCGGTTCAATGTGATATGATAAATCATAAGCCACTGCGTGTTTGGGTCAGGAGTTCTGCCGATTGTTGGTGCGGCATTTATTATATTTGTTACTATGCAGCAAAGTATGGTACAAATAGAATTTTGCTTGCATCCAGAGAAGGTCTGAAAGAATTTATGGAAGGGAAAACCGATAAGATCTCACAAAAGTATTTGACGGAAGAAACTATTACTGAGTATGCCAAAAGATGGGGAAAGCTATTAAACGAAAACACCTCCATGCGTATTTGGCATGCGAACGATGTTAAAAGCGTTAACATAGATTATTTCGACCAGAGAATTATTAGTTTAGTATCGAGAATTCCTATTTCGGTTGGTGAACTTACCGCAGACGTATTAAAAGCGATTTCTGCTCCGGTAAGTGACTGGTATGTCATGAAACGCATAGAAGCACTTTTGAAAAAGGGTGTTCTTCAAGTCGTTATTCCAAACAAAATCTTTTATAATACCATCGTCCAGCTAAACGAAGAATAAAGGAATCCGAGCAAGTCGGCCCAACAGTCACCTCATTTCAACGAGAGGGGTGGCTGTTGGGTCAATTGTTCAAAAAGAAAAACTGAAGATAATAAAAAGTCTTGATTTCTCCATCAAAACATGGTATATACATTATACGAAACAGTGCTTTGAAAGAACGCTCCACCGTTCAATGACGTGTAAAGAGAGGTGCTTGCCATGACCGCTGTGATCTACGCCCGCTATTCCAGTGATAACCAGCGCGAAGAATCCATCGAAGGCCAGATTCGTGAATGCACGGCCTATGCCGAAAAGAATGACATCACTATCGTCAAGCACTACATTGACCGCGCCATCTCTGCCAAGACGGATAATCGCCCTCAATTCCAACAGATGATAAAGGACAGCGACAAGAAGCTGTTTGATATTGTTCTGGTCTGGAAACTTGACCGCTTTGCCCGGAATCGCTACGACAGTGCCCGGTATAAGACCCAGCTGAAGAAGAACGGTGTCAAGCTCATGTCGGCTACGGAGATCATCTCCGAGGGGCCAGAGGGTATCATTCTGGAATCGGTTCTGGAGGGCTATGCAGAATACTACTCTGCCGACCTTGCCGAAAAGGTTGTCCGTGGACAGACAGAGAACATCCTGAAAGGCCGCTGCAACGGTGGTCGTGGAACGTTTGGATATACGCTGGATTCCGAGCGGAAATTTCACATCGACCCGCTTGCCTCCCCTTTCGTGCTGGAATCGTTCACGAAGTATCGGGATGGCCTCACGATGAAAGAGATTCGGGACTGGCTGAATGAAAACGGCATCAAGAACCCGGTCGGAGGCGAATTTACTTACAACAGCGTGGAGCACATGCTCAAAAACCGGCGTTATATCGGAGAACTGAAATTCCGGGATGTGGTCGTGCCGGATGCGATTCCGCCCATCGTGCCGCTGGAACTGTTCGATGATGTGCAGGAAAAGATTGCCAAAAACAAGAAAGCCCCTGCCCGAAGAAAGGCAGAGGACGATTACCTGCTGACAACCAAGCTGCACTGTGGTTGCTGCGGTGCGCTGATGTTTGGCGAAAGCGGCACAAGCCGGACGGGAGAAGTCCACCGCTACTATAAATGTGCCACGGCCAAAAAGAAGAAG
Organism: Faecalibacterium sp. DFI.5.82; assembly: GCF_029076575.1. Taxonomy (NCBI): domain Bacteria; kingdom Bacillati; phylum Bacillota; class Clostridia; order Eubacteriales; family Oscillospiraceae; genus Faecalibacterium; species Faecalibacterium sp. DFI.5.82. The sequence goes on along the minus strand of NZ_JARFIS010000006.1, from coordinate 40,960 downwards.
GGCTGCAAGAAGAAAACTGTCCGCAAACAGTGGCTGGAAGATCTGGTGGTGAACCAGACCATGCAGCTTGTCCGGGACGATGCCGCCATGGAATCCATTATCGCCAAGGTCATGGAGCTGCAAGACCGAGAGAACACCAACCTTCCTCTCTATGAGAAACAGCTCCGGGATGCAGAATCGGGTATCCAGAATATGCTCAACGCGATTCAGGCCGGAATCCTCACTAGTTCCACCAAGGAGCGGCTGGAGCAGCTCGAAGAAACCAAGCGAGAGCTTGAAGCCCGCATTGCGGAAGAAAAGCTGGCAAAGCCCAAGATCAAAGAGGAATTTATCCGTTTCTGGCTGATGAGGTTCCGTAAATTGGACATGAGCCTGAAAGACCAGCGGCAGGCGTTGGTGGATACGTTCATCAATTCGATTTATCTGTACGATGATAAGGTTTTAATTGCCTTCAACTATAAAGAAGGGACACAGACCATCACGTTTGAGGAAGCGGCCCAAGCCGCATCAAAGGAAAATGGTTCGGATTTGGATTGCTTTACTGCACCAGAAAATGCCGTGAAATCGAAAGATTTCATGGCTTTTTTGTTTTGTAAGCCATGAGTGCACGGTTTCTGCACGGTTTTTGCACGGTCGGTGTTTTCCATGTCCGATTATGTAGGGCGCTGTATTGCATTGCAATCAGTGCCCTTTTTTGCATCAGGTGAGCAGAGCTAAGCGGAGCTTTGCCTTCATCTCCGGGTCGGCATCCTTGAGCAATTCCAAAAGAGCCGTCATGGAGATGGTGGGTTCGCCTGCGGCGGGTACAGCCTGCGGGCTGGAGGTGTCGGGCTTGGCATAGAAGCCGCTTTCAAACTTCTTGCCCAGCTCCACACGGGAGGACTGCTGGATATGGGCGTAGGTGTTCACCAGCATATCCGCACTGGCGTGTCCGGTAGTCCCCTGCACCGCCTTGATGTCGCCACCAGAGATCATCAACTGGTAGGTGGCACTGGAATGCCGCAGACCGTGAAAGACGATGCGGGGGAACTCCGGGTGTGCGTCCTGCCATTTCAGGAACTTTTTGCGGATGAGCACCGGCTCCACCGCCAGCAGAAAGGAATTGTGCAGCAACTGGTGGACCTCATGGAGGGTAGTGCCGGAGAGGGTGCGCTTCTGCTGCTTGGGCGAGAGGTCTCGCCGCTTGCCGCCCACATACTGCCCGCAGGGGGTCTTGCTCAGGGTGTCGTACAGGGCTTCGATGTGGTAGGGCCGCAGCTTCTGCATCTGCATCTCCCCGATATAAGGGATGATGAGATTCTGGATGAGGGCCAGATTGGACTGGTAGGTTTTCGGTGCCCACTTGTGCTTGCTGCACTGCTTGGGCAGCCAGTCCATCAGGAACTCTGCTACCGTCACGGTGGACGGGATCAGAAAATTACCGGTCGCCAGCTCATGCTCGATCTGCTTCTGGCGTTTGACCGCCTCCTCCTTAGTGGGAAAGCTTTCCCATTTGTCGCAGCTCTTGCCGTGCTCATCCTGATAGGTGTAGACTTTGCAAGCAAAGTCGTGTGCCAACGAGCGTTCCGCCGCTCTTTGGAATCTTCCCGGCAGGACACTGGAAAATGGGGTGCCCTGATGAAAACGGTGGATGGTACACATTCACAAACCCCGAAAGGTGTGTTATTATAGTACCATCAATAAATGGAAGGGAGGGCGGCGGATGTTCAGCATTGCAGGGATTGACCTGTTGGAGCAGGAGCTTTTGGACCATGAACGCACCCTCCTTGAGATTTTGCTTCAGGACAAGACCACCAAGAAAAACATCATCTGAGCAACCGATGATTACGCTGAACTGGGCGAACAGTACAGCTTCAAAAAAGAAATCCTGCCGGAGCTGGTTACAGGCGAACAGGACAGTCTGATCCAGCCCAGAGTGGAAAAAGCACTGGAGCACCAGACCAACCGCACCCGTGATAAAGCAGAGGTGTTTACCCCCAGTTGGATCTGCAACGCACAGAACAATCTGGTGGATGAGCAGTGGTTTGGCAGGAAGGATGTTTTCAACATCCAGAAGGAGATGTCGTGGAAAGCAACGGCTGACAAAATCGCCTTCCCGGACGACCGTCAGCACACATGGCAGAAATATGTGGATGCACAGCGGTTGGAAATCTCCTGTGGCGAGGCTCCCTATCTGGTAAGCCGCTACGACACCGTAACGGGTGAAACCATTCCCATTTCCCAGCGAATTGGCCTGCTGGACCGCAAGCTGCGTGTTATCAGCGAAAACACGGACACCGAAGAACAGATCGACCTGTGCCTCGGATGCAAAAAGATGGCGGCATGAGGCTCTGATATTTACAGTGCCTGACTAACGTGGTACAATCATAAAAAGCAATATCCGGTGTGAGGATTTTGAATTATGAACTTGTGCTTTGACCAATCGCTTGGACTTGGATATAAAAGCAATTCACAGAAAATCCGTGTAATGAGCGAAAGCTGGGTCAATGACAATATTTTCTGCCCAGTATGTGGAAACGCTCGAATTTCAAAATTGGAAAATAACCGCCCTGTTGCAGACTTTCAGTGCCCATCCTGTGGGGAAATCTTTGAGTTAAAAAGTAAAGATGGAAGAATTGGAAGAAAAATATCGGATGGAGCATACGATACTATGATAAGTCGCATAACCAGTATGACAAATCCTGATTTATTGGTTATGCACTACTCCTCGTTACAGGTTGTCGATTTAACGGTTGTTCCCAAATTCTTCTTTACGCCTACGGTGATCGAAAAGAGAAAACCGTTATCGCCAACTGCCAGACGTGCCGGATGGGTCGGCTGTAATATTTTATATGGCGATATTCCAGAACAAGGGCGAATCCCTATTATTGAAAACCAAAATTATCGCAGTACGGATCGTATCGTACAAGACTATGCAAGAATCAAACGTCTGCAAACGGAGTCCATTGAAAAGCGAGGGTGGCTATTTGATGTGCTTAACTGTGTAAATGCTATTCCGACGAAAGATTTTTATCTGAAGGATATTTATGCGTTTGCAGATAAACTAAAGCACCAGCATCCTGACAATCAAAACGTTGAAGCGAAGATTCGCCAACAGATGCAATTTCTTCGGGATAAAGGGATGATCGAATTTCTGGAACGAGGTCATTACCGAAAACTTTTGTAGATCCGGCAGGAGCAAAGACGCAAGCGGGAGTGGGCGACCCTGCACGGGATTTCCGTCCTCTGCCGGCTGGCGCACAGGTGGGTGATTTTGTCCACGAGGCCGATGTGCGCAGCTTTCTGGACCTGATTTCTTCGGAGAACCCGGAGAGCAACTACCCCTACTCCACGCCGGAGTACCGGGAGATGTTCCGGCATACCCTCTGGATGGTTCCGAGCGTGAAAGAAGCCAGTGCTCTGAGCAGACTGCTGAAAGACCACCCTGTATTTGGAGCCTATAAAGTTGCTAACGTTGCAGGTGACGGCGATGCCGAAATGCCCTACGACAACGCCCTGACACTGGTAAAGCAGGTCATCAAGGCGAACCGCTACACCATTACCATTTCCTGCGGCAAGCTGACCACCGGCGTGACAGTGCCGGAGTGGACGGCTGTGATGATGCTGACCGGGTCGGCAAGCACGGCTGCATCCGGCTATATGCAGACCATCTTCCGGGTGCAGTCGGCAGGAGTGCTGGACGGCAAACAGAAGGAACGCTGCTACGTCTTTGACTTTGCCCCGGACCGTGCCCTGAACGTGATTTCTGAGGTGAACCGCATTACCAAGCGGGGCCGAACCAACGAGGAGCAGAACCGGGCGGCACTGGGCGAGTTTTTGAATTTCTGCCCGGTGATTGCAGTGGACGGCACCCAGATGACTGCATACAGCGTCTCCAGAATGATGCGGCAGATCAAACGTCTGACGGTGGATAGAGCCATCAAGAGCGGCTTTGACGATGAATCGGTCTACAAGCAGGACACCGGCATCGTTATGGACGAGGACGATGTGCAGCTGTTCCATACCCTGTCGGACAAGCTCAGCGAGCAGAAAGCCGCCAAAAAGGAAACTAAAGTCCACATCAACCATCAGGGGCTGACGGGCGAGGAATACGAAAAAGCAGACAAGATTTCCAATAAGCCCAAGCGGGAGCGCACCAAAGAGGACGATGACCTGCTCAAGAAACTGCAAGAGCAGAAGAAAGAGCGGGAAAAGGTCATCCGGCTGCTGCGAAATGTGTCCATCCGTCTGCCCCTGCTGATTTACGGTGCCAAGGTGGATTTGACCGAGAGCATCAAGATGGCAGACTTCATCACGCTGGTGGATGAGGAATCCTGGCAGGAGTTCATGCCCAAAACCGTGGACAAGCCGCTATTCCGCAAGCTGTTGAAATACTACGATGAGGATGTAGTCAGCGGGGCGGGTCTGCGCATCCGCCGCATGGCAAAGGCTGCGGACGAGCTGCCGCCCACCGAGCGTGTGAAGCGCATTGCCGAGATCTTCAGCCACTTCCGCAACCCCGACAAGGAAACCGTTCTGACCCCGTGGCGGGTGGTGAACCTTCATCTGAGCAGCATGGTGGGCGGTTACTGCTTCCTCAACGAGCAGCTCGATTCGCAGGAGGTTCTGGAGGAACCTCGTCTGGTGGATCAGGGGCAGGTCACGGAGGACATCTTCCTCAACCCGGAGGCACGGATTCTGGAAATGAACTCCAAATCCGGCCTGTATCCCCTGTATATGGCATACAGCCTGTACGCCATGAAGCTGCCCGGCCCGGAGGACAAGCTGCCGCTGGAGCAGACACAGGCTCTCTGGCAGGAGACCGTGGAGCAGCAGATCTTTGTTCTGTGCAAGACCCGGATGGCAGAAAGCATCACCCGGCGGACGCTGGTGGGCTATCAGGATTGGACGGTCAACACCACCTACATTCCGCACCTGCTGGAACGGATGGAAAACGACCCGCAGCGTCTGGCAAAGAAGCTGCAGCGAACCGATACATGGGGAAAGGAGGGACAGCCCATGAAATTTGATGCCATTGTGGGCAATCCGCCGTATCAGGAGGATACAGGCGGCGGCAGCGCAGCCAATGTTGCGGCAAAGCAGGCACGCCCGGTTTATAACCTGTTTGTGGATCAGGCAAAAACCATGCAGCCCCACTATATCTCCATGATTATGCCGGCACGCTGGTATGCTGGCGGCATCGGTCTGAACGATTTCCGCAATGAGATGCTGAACGATCCGCATCTGATCAGGCTGACGGATTTTGTAAACTCCAAGGACTGTTTCAGCACCGTGGATATTGCAGGCGGCATTTGCTATTTCCTGTGGGATCGGGATAAGGAGGAGGTCTGCGAGGTTACAAACGTCAGCGGTCTGGAAAGCCATACCATGCGGCGCAACCTCAATGAGTTTGGGGAGATCTTCATTCGGTCGAATGAATCGCTATCCATCATCCATAAGGTTCTGAACCGTTCGGAACACTTCCTGACCGATCGGGTGCAGCCCATTGATGCCTTTGGTTTCCCCTCGGCGGCTCGTGGTGAGAAAGAACCCTTTGATGGTTGCATTTCCCTTATTCACAGCCAAGGCACCGGCTATATTAAGAGAAGCGATGTCAAGAAAAATGCGGAGCTGATCGACAAGTACAAGGCAACGATCTCCATTCTGGTTCCCTGCAATGGTGAGGTTGGCATTGACCCGTCCAAGGGCTATAAGGCCATCACAACACCCCGGATTGAGGTTCCGGGTGAGGTGAACACCTTCTCCTATCTGGTTCTGGGTGCATTCGATACCGAAGCAGAAATCAAAAACTACAAGCAGTATCTGATGTGTAAGTTTACTCGCTTCATGCTGCGTCTGACCTATTCTTCCATGCACATTGCAAGAGCAAACTTTATCTTTGTGCCCGATCAGGATTTTACAGAAGAATGGACGGATGAAAAGCTGTACAAGAAGTACGAGCTGACGGAAGATGAGATTGCGTTTATTGAGAGTACGATTAGAGTGATGGAGTGAAAATACTCACTTATAGATGCGTATTCTTGTATGATAAACCCTAATAATCGCGAATAGTCGCAATCAAAAGCAAAAACACGACAAATGCGCAAACAATACAAAACGCAAAATTGCGATGCAACTGCGTTCACGAAAAATTCAAAAATGTAGACGAAAAAATTTTAGAAGATTTTTTGATGAAAATGTGGTTGACATGCGAGATAAATGAGATTATACTAAAAAGGACGAAGGAGGTGTCTAAAGATGGATTTGAGCGGTTTTTCGGCTTTCGATTTTTCTGAAGGCGTCCCTTACTTTTCAGTCACTTTGAACGGGCTTACATTTAATAAGGCGGTTGTGCTCAAGCTGGGCTCTCCGGCTTATGTGCGACTTCTCATCAATGAGGAAAGCCGTCAGGTGGTGCTTCAGGTTTGCGAAGGAACAACTCCAAAGGCAACCACGTTTTACAAGCCCAAGAAGAACGGTGTGCTTTCTGTAAGATGGAGTTCGCAAGATTTGGTTGCGACGTTCAAACGATTGTTAGAGAACGATTTCCAAGAGCACGGTTACCGTGTTGACGGAGAATTGATCGAAGATGGCTTGATGCTTTTCGATCTAAATTCCGCAAAACCTTTGGTCTAACAGTTTCCAACTGTTTGACAAATAAAAAAGCACCCATCGGATAGCGGCAACTATCCGACAAGTGCTTTCCTTGAAAAAGCCAGAGCAGAAGCTCAAAGCTAATCCTATAACCATGATTAGTATACCCGGTTGCTCCGGCTTTTTCAAGCATTCCACGGATTCGTCGGAAAAATGTTCCGTCGTGTTCGAGCGTTGCTTGAAAGGAGGAGTGCAACTATGCGAGACAATCGGATGGATGAGAATGTGACCATCGTCTACACTGCGTATATTACGCTGCGTAACGGACATCGTCTGTACGCGAAGCAGTACGGCAAAAAGGCGTTTGAACTTCACATTCGTGACAACAAACACCGCAAACGCAAGTGATGCTTGCGTGATTTGATCGTTGAGGGTATCGGGTTGGCTTCGCCCTCCTTGTTTTTATAACACGGAGGATTTTTATATGAACAGCAAAAAGACATCTTCGTCTGTTGCATCTCAGGCATCTCGTGCGCTGCGTAGCAGTAGCACTTCCAAGATTCAGCGGCAGCTTGCCGGAAGTGCACTCTCGCAGGCAAAGAGCGGTCATCAGACGGGAAAGAAAATGGAAGGCGTTGCATCGGCAGCTTTGAATAGCCCGAAATACAGCAGCACGACCAAAACTCTTGCAGGCAGCGTTCTCTCGCAGTCTGACAAGAATCGCTAATTAGTCCAAAACAGGACGTGCAGTTTATAGCTGTACGTCCTGTTTCCTTTTTGAAGGCAGAAATGCAATATATGTTGAGGGGAGGCCCCACCATGACCGAACAAGCACTCCGCAAAATGATTGCTGCCGGGGAAAGCACCCGGCAGGAGTTTAAGTCGTGGGTGAAGTGCAAGGACTACCGGCAGCGGAAAGACCTTGCGGTGAAAAGTGCGGTTGCGCTGGCAAATACAAAGGGCGGCATTCTGCTGTTTGGTGTGGAAGATGACGGCACCATTACGGGCTGCCCTAAAAGCGACCCGCAGGCACTGATGGAAGCCATCTACGATATGACCCGGCCCAGCCTGTTTACCGAAATTGAGCCGGTGGAAACCTCTGACGGTGTGGTGCTGGTGGTATCGGTGGAGAAATCCAATTCTCATGTTGCCACCACCGGCGGCATCTATTACAGACGGCTGGGGAACGTGACAAAGCCCGACTACCCGGCAAACGATGTGTACTCCCCTGCCGATAACCCGGATTTTTCGGCAAAGATCGTGGAGGGCGCAACCGAAAGCGACATTGACCTGCTGGAAGTGTACCGCCTGAAAGAGAAGCTGCGGATTCGGGATGCAGGCTCTGCCCTGCCGGATTTGGCAGATACCACCTTTCTGGACAACCTGAACCTGATCCGCATGGACAAGGACGAAGTGCGTGTGACGGTGGCAGGGCTGCTGTTTGTGGGCAAGGCAGCGTCTATTGCCCGGCTGCTGCCCCAGGCGGAGGTGATCTACCTCCATTACAGCGACGAGGCGCAGACGGAATACGACAACCGCATGGATATGCAGGAGCCGGTGATCTCGATTCTGGATAAGCTGACCGAGCGCATCCGCACCTATAACCGCCTGACCAATGTGCAGGTGGGGCTGTTCCGGCTGGAGGTGTACGATTTCTCCGAAGCGGTTTTTCAGGAGGCGCTGCTGAATGCGCTGGCGCATCGCTCCTATGAGGACATGGCACCGGTCTACGTCAAGCACTACCCCACAAAGATCGTGATTGAAAACCCCGGCGGCTTTCCGGGGGACATCAACGAAAGCAACATCATCACCCACCAGTCCATTCCCCGGAACAAGCTGATCGCCATGACCCTTCAACACCTGAAGTATGTGCAGCGTTCCGGGCAGGGCGTGGACATTATGTTCCAGAGTATGCTCACCGAGGGCAAACCCTACCCGGAGTATGCCAGCACGCCCAACTCTGTCCGGCTGACCCTTCGCAGCACGATGGAGAACCAGAACTTCGTGCGTTTCATCGCAGAGACGCAGGATAAGCGGTCCAAGATGTTCACGCTGTCGGAGCTGATGATTCTGCACTATCTGCGGGAGCACCAAAAAATCACCCTGAAGCAGGCGGCAAAGACGATTCAGGAAACCGATGACAATGCCCACAAGGTTCTGAACAGTCTCCGGGACGAGGGGCTTCTGGAACTGAACGGTAAGACCTATATGCTGTCCCTCAAGGTCTACGAAACGGTGAAAACCGATGTGGCCTATGTGCAGGATAAGACGGTCAGCCAGATTCAAGCAAAGGATCGGATTCTTGAATATCTGAAGCATAAGCCGTGGATTACGAATCAGAAAGCACAAGAGCTGTGCGGATACACAAAAGATCAGGCATACCGTATTCTCCGAAAGCTTGTAGAAGAAGGGAAGATTGAAGTAAAAGGAGCAGGGCGCGGAAGGAGATACTGCTTAAAAGAAAATCAGCGATAAAAACGCGCGCCGCGCGATTATTACGCGCAAAGAAACGTGCGATTTTCTTGGGAAAGGGCAGAAAATGACTGCAATTCGATAAAAACAGAAATCGTTAATCGCGCGCTGAAACGCGCGCTGCGCGATTAGCATTTTTGCTGCGCGTTTTCTGTGGCTCAATCCTCCAGCCTGCCGTGGTCGCAGCCGAGAGAAAGATAAAGCTCCATCTCCCCACTCAGCACCATCTGGGCATACTCCAAGGGCTTGTTGTAGAGCAGCCAGTCCAGTTCCGCCCGCTGTGCCGGGGTGTTGCCGTACTCATCCTCGACGGCGATGCAGTCGATGGCAAGAGTGGTGCCATCTGCGAACCGGGCTTCCACCCGGTTGGTGTCCATATTGTAGCGGCAGGAAAGCAGTTTATTCATGGTGAACCTCATTTCTATATCAAATGGTGTCTGTTCGGATGTCCTAAACCCTGCCATAGAACCGATGTGTTATGTAAGATTGTTGTCGGGACAAAACTGGAAGATTATGCGTGATAAATACCGTTGAAATCCAGCTTTTGGGGCTGTGCGAAACAGCCTGTTTTGCCGGGCTGATTTTGGCTCTGCACACTTTTGCACATTTTCTGCACATCGCAAGGATGGATAACAGGTGCAAAGACGTGCAAGCAATGCAAAGAATGCAATAGAATAACAACAGCAAAATAACGGTAATTCGATTAAAATAACGTTTTAACGTCAAATGATGAAATGGACAAAATGTGCCATTCGGTTCCTACGAATCAGTAGGCCGGGGGTTCGAGTCCCTTCCATCGCACCAGAAAAAGCCGTGAAATCGAAAGATTTCATGGCTTTTTTGTTTTGTAAGCCATGGTTGCACGGTTTTTGCACGGTCGGTGTTTTCCATGTCCGATCAGGAAATTACCGGTCGCCAGCTCGTGCTCGATCTGCTTCTGGCGTTTGACCGCCTCCTCTTTGGTGGGAAAGCTCTCCCATTTGTCGCAGCTCTTGCCGTACTCGTCCTGATAGGTGTACTATTTTTCAATTTCCTCTTGCAATTTTCGATTGCAGTTGTTATGATACGGGCAGGGAAAGAATGTGCAAAAAGTATCCTGCACAAGGCAGCAATGCGATTTTTACATGGAGGAGGCAGGCATATCATGTATGTGGATTGGGAGTATTACAAGATCTTCTATTATGTGGCGAAGTATCAGAACTTTACCAAGGCCGCGCGGGTGCTGGGTAACAACCAGCCCAATATCACCCACTCGATGAACCGACTGGAAAGCCAGCTGAACTGCGTGCTGTTCATCCGCTCCAACCGGGGTGTGACCCTGACACCGGAAGGCGAGATGCTCTACTCCCGCATTGCTTCGGCGGCGGTGCAGATCCAGGATGCCGAGGAGGAGCTGAGCGCCAGTGCCACGCTGGAGCACGGAACCATCAGCATCAGCGCCACCGAGACGGCGCTCAACATTTATCTTTCCAAAAAGCTGCGGGATTTCCATACCGAATATCCCGGCATCCGCCTGCGCATCTCGAACCACTCCACCCCGCAGGCGGTGCAGGCCGTGAAGAACGGTGAGGTGGATTTTGCCATTGTGAGCACCCCGGCGGAGATCGAGTCAGGGCTGAAAATGGTGGAGCTGAAGCCGTTTTACGAGGTGCTGGTGGGTGGCAGGACCTTCACCGCGCTGGCAAGTCAGAGCCTGACCCTGAAGGAGCTGCGCAGCTATCCCCTCATCTCCCTCAGCGACGAGAGCGTGACCCGCAGCCTGTACCGGCAGTTCTTCCTGGATCACGGCGCGGTCCTCAAGCCGGATACGGAAGCCGCCACCACCGACCAGATGCTCACGCTGGTCAAAAGCGAGCTGGGCCTTGCCTTTGTGCCGGAACCCATGGCGAGGGATAGCCTGGAGCGGGGCGAGCTGGTGCAGCTTCATCTGCAGGAGATCATCCCGACCCGTTCAATCTGCCTTGTTTACGACCGCCACCGCCCACTGAATACGGCGGCGCGGAAATTCCAGCAGATGCTGACCAAAGCAGATCCGCCCCGCCCGGCCGAATCGAAGCAGACCGAGAGCATCTCTTTTGTGTCCCAATAAAATGCTGTCGAGATGAGGCAGAGCGTTCACAGCACTGCCCTGGCTTCTGCCGGTTCTTCTAAGGCATAAAATGACCCCGGAGCGTTTGCTGTGATGCATCGCTCCGGGGTTTTGTGATGTTATGGGTTACTGGCCGCAGGAGTGCCCGCCGCAATGATGCTCACCGCAATGGTGGCCCTCGCCGTGGTCGTGGTGGTCGCAATGGGCGTTGGGGTCAAAGCGGAGCTTTCCGGCCAGATAATCTACTACTGCCGCGTCTGCCGGGCCGCTGATCCCGCCGAACAGCTGGATGCCTGCCTGTGCAAGGGCGTTCTGTGCCCCGGGGCCGATGCCGCCGCAGAACACCACATTGGCATTGTGCTGGGCCAGAAAGCCCACCAGTGCGCCGTGGCCCTGCCCGTTGGTGGAAACGACCTCGCTGGCGGTCACCTGTCCGTTTTCGACCTCGTAGAACTTGAACTCTGCCGTGTGGCCGAAGTGCTGGAATACCATACCGTTTTCATAAGGGATTGCGATTTTCATGGGGGATATCTCCTTTTTTCTTTTCTTTTATTATAACATAACACAGGAGACAATAAAACTCCGGAACAGGGAACCCTTTTGCGGAGCTTTCCCTCAATTACAGTTCTCCCGTTTTCAGCTTGGCCAGCACCTCGTTCAGGCTGGTGCATTCCATGGTATACAGGCCGCGCATTTCATCGTCGGCGGGGAGCAGATCGGGCACCATGACGGTGACAAAGCCCCCGGCGGCACCGGCGCGGACACCGTTGTAGCTGTCCTCCAGCACCAGCGTGTGGGCGGGGGCGGTGCCCAGCTTTTCTGCCGCCAGCAGGAAGATCTCCGGGTCGGGCTTGGAGTGTTTGACCTGCTGGCCGGATACCAGCGCCTTGAAGTAGTGGGTCAGGCCCCAGTTGTTCAGGTTGCCCTCGATGACATGGACCCGGCTGGAGGAGGCCACTGCCATGGGGATGTGGTTGGCATCCAGCCAGGCCAGCAGCTCGTCCAGCCCAGGCTTTTTGGGCACCGGTTTCTGGAACTCCTCATCGGCCACCCGGTGCAGGCTGTCGATGATGGCGTTGGCATCGCAGTCCTCTCCGTAGAACTGCCGCACGATGTTACGGGAAGTTTCGCCTGCCGTGCCGCGTTCAGCCTCGGCAAGGCCCTCCTTGTACTCCAGACCCAGCGCCGCCAGCGCCGGTTCCCAGAAAGTAGCCCACATCCGCTCGGTGTCGAACATCAGGCCGTCCATATCAAAAATCACGCCGTTGATCATAATGGATTGGTTCCCTTCTTGATGAGATAATACTTTGTCTAACCTCTCAGCCGTCGCTATCGCTCGGCAGACACGGGCTGCGGCTCCCAGCATCCAATTTTATGTCTTGCTGGCCGCGGCCCCAACAGCAACGCCCTTTATCCGCCACTGGCGGCGGTTGTTGCTGTTGCTCCTAATAGGGGAGCCTTTGGCAAAACTGAAAACCTGCCCGGACTGCCAAGGCCTCCCCTACTAGGGGAGGTGGCAAAACCGATAGGTTTTGACGGAGAGGTTTAACAGCAGGGGCCGCTGTGGGAGAAGCCCTGCTTACAGCAATAATATCACAATTTGCGACAACTTACAGCCCCCAAACATGAAAGATTTTGCGTTTCCTTGCAAATCCGGCTCATGCTACTATAATAGAAAACAACATTCGGCATTTCAGGTGCGGGCGCGTGCCGCGCAAAATCTGCTGTGTGAGATCAGAAAAGAGGGAAATATATCATGTTGGATATCAAGATCACTCGTACCACTTCTCCCAAGGAGAAGCCTCAGGACGAGACCAAGCTGGGCTTCGGCAAGAAATTTACCGACCACATGTTTGTGATGGATTATACCGAGGGCGAGGGCTGGCACGATGCCCGCATCGTCCCCTATGCACCCTTCCCGCTGGACCCGGCCACGGTGGTGTTCCACTATGCGCAGGAGATCTTTGAGGGCATGAAGGCTTACCGCACCGCGGATGACACCATTCAGCTGTTCCGCCCTGAGTGCAACGCAAAGCGTTTCCAGGATTCCGCCGACCGTCTGTGCATCCCCAAGATCCCGGAGGAGGATTTTGTGCAGGCTGTTGAGGCTCTGGTGGACGTGGAGCGCGACTGGGTGCCCCATACCGATGGTGCTTCTCTGTACATCCGTCCCTTCATTTTTGCAAACGATGTGGGTCTGGGCGTGCACGCTTCCAAGCACTATATCTTCTGCATCATTTGTGCTCCCTCCGGCGCTTACTACGCCGAGGGCATCAACCCCGTCCGCATCTACGTTGAGGATGAATACATCCGTGCCGCTCCCGGCCTGACCGGCTTCACCAAGTGCGGCGGCAACTACGCTGCTTCCATCAAGGCCGGTGAGCTGGCCGAGGAGCAGGGCTACGCACAGGTGCTGTGGCTGGACGGTGTGGAGAAGAAGTACGTTGAGGAAGTCGGCAGCATGAACATCATGTTCAAGATCGACGGCAAGGTCTACACCGCTGCAACCGTCGGCACCGTTCTGCCCGGCGTTACCCGCCGCAGCTGCATCGAGCTGCTGAAGGATTGGGGCTATGATGTCATCGAGGGCAAGCTGGCCATTGCGGACATCATGCAGGCCGCCCGTGAGGGCAAGCTGGAGGAGGTCTTCGGCACTGGTACCGCCGCAGTCGTCTCCCCTGTCAAGGAGCTGGTCTGGAAGGGTGAGCACGCCTACATTGGCGATGGCAAGATCGGCCCTGTGACCCAGAAGCTGTACGACACCATGACCGGGATGCAGTGGGGCAAGATCCCCGATACCAAGGGCTGGATCGTTCCGGTTGAGAAGAAGTATTGATCCTTCCCGCGCTTCTCTCTGTTCAGAATTTTTGCAAACGCCGCCGAGTGGGAATGCCGCCAGGCGGCGTTTGCCGTATCATAGGTTTTGTTCCCCGATTGCTTTTCCGCCTGCACAGTGCTAGACTATGTGCAGAAAAACAGAAACGAGAGGGAACTGGAATATGGTCAAAAAATGGAGCGTCAGCTATCCTGCGGTGAACGGCGTGGAGCAGCGCCGGGTGTATGTCTACCTGCCCACCATGTACGAAGCCGACCCGGAGCGCCGGTATCCGGTGCTGTATATGTTCGACGGCCAGAATGTGTTCTTTGATGCGGATGCCACCTACGGCAAGAGCTGGGGCGTGGCGGATTATCTGGACTACACCGATACCCCGCTCATCGTGGCGGCAGTGGAGTGCAATGCAGGCTCCAACAACGAGCGCCTTGTGGAGTATTCGCCCTACCGCTTCGATGACCCGATCTATGGCCACTTTGACGGCAAGGGGCAGGCGACCATGAGCTGGTTCATCCACCGGTTCAAGCCCTTCATTGACCACAATTTCCGCACCCTGCCGGACCGGGAGCACACGTTCATCGGCGGCAGCTCCATGGGCGGCCTGATGAGCCTGTACGCTCTGCTGCAGTATAACGATACCTTCAGCCGCGCGGCAGCCCTGTCGCCGTCGATCTGGGTGTCTCCTGAAAAGCTCAGCGGTCTGGTGGGCCGCGCAAAGCTGGAGCCCGGCACGGTGCTCTACATGGACTATGGTTCCCAGGAGATGGGCAGCCACGAGGGAATGCGCAGGGAATTTGCCGAGATGTGCAGCAAGATCATGGTCCGGGGCATCCACCTGACCAGCCGCCTGGTGCCCGGCGGCACCCACAGCGAAGCCAGCTGGGAAAAGCAGCTGCCGTTCGTGTTCCATACACTGATGTATGAACTGGATTGAACCTCTCCGTCATCCCTTCGGGATGCCACCTCTCCGGGTAGGAGAGGCGCGGAGCGCCTGAGAGGTTTTTTATAGAGGAGGGAACTACATGGAAACACAATACTTCAAGGATTACAGCCCCGCACTGGGCCGGGAGATGGAATGCAAGGTCTACGGCCACGCAGGCCGCCCCATGCTCTTTATCCCCTGTCAGGATGGCCGTTTCTTCGACTTTGAGGACTTCCACATGGCCGGTACGCTGGCTCCGTGGATCGAATCCGGGCAGATCATGGTCATCTCCATCGACACCATCGATCAGGAGACCTGGTCCGACACCAACGGCGACCCCTACTGGCGGATCCGCCGCTATGAGCAGTGGATCCGCTACATCGTGGAGGAAGTTGTGCCCAAGATCCAGTATATCGCCAAGGAGCGCAACGGCTGGGACAGCCTCCCCGGCGTGATCGCCTTTGGCTGCAGCCTGGGCGCGACCCATGCCGTCAACCTCTACCTGCGGTTCCCCTATCTTTTCGATGGTTGTCTGGCCCTCAGCGGCATCTACACCGCAAAATACGGCTTTGGCGATTACATGGACGAGGTGGTCTACCAGAACTCCCCCGTGGACTATATGGCCAACTTCCCCACCGATCACCCCTATATGGATCTCTACCGCAGCAGGAAAGCGGTCATCTGCTGCGGTCAGGGTGCTTGGGAGCAGCCCGATACCACCCGGCAGCTCAAGCAGATCTTTGAGCAGAAAGGCATCCCTGTCTGGGTGGACCTGTGGGGCTATGATGTCAAGCACGACTGGGATTGGTGGTATCAGCAGGTCGTGTATTATATGCCTTATATTCTAGGATAAGGCGGCTCACCCTCTCAGTCAAAGCCTTGCGGCTTTGCCAGCTCTCCCAAAGGGCGAGCCTTTGGCAAAACCGTGAACTTTGCAGGGACTGCCAAGGCCTCCCACTTTGGGGGAGGTGGCATTGCGAAGCAATGACGGAGAGGGCGAGGACGTGAACAAGAAAGAGGAATCAAAAACAATGAGCAACTTTATCTTTATCTCCCCCAATTTCCCCACCAACTACTGGCAGTTCTGCCGGGAGCTGAAAAATAACGGCATGAATGTGCTGGGCATCGGTGACCAGCCCTATGATGAGCTGAGGCCGGAGCTGAAGGACAGTCTGAACGAATACTACAAGGTCGGCAGTCTGGAGAATTATGACGAGGTCTACCGGGCGGTGGCGTTCTTTGCCTTCAAGTATGGCCGCATCGACTGGCTGGAATCCAACAACGAGTACTGGCTGGAGCGGGATGCGGCCCTGCGCACGGACTTCAACATCAAGTCCGGCTTCCAGACCGAGGATATGCCCCGCATCAAGTACAAGAGCAAGATGAAAGAGTATTACCAGAAGGCCGGTATCGCCACCGCACGTTACCACATGGTGGACGACCTGGAAAGCTGCAGGAAGTTCATCAACGAGGTGGGCTATCCGGTGGTGGTCAAGCCGGACAACGGTGTGGGTGCCTCCGATACCCATAAGCTGTCCAGCGATGAGGAGCTGAAGCGCTTCCTGCTCTATAAGAGCACCTATCACCCCGACCTCTCCTACATCATGGAGGAGTTCGTCCACGCCGAGGTCAACAGCTACGATGCCATCATCGACGGCAGCGGCAACCCCATCTTTGAGGCGGGCAATGTCAGCCCGGTGTCCATCATGGACATCGTCAACGACAACGATAACTCCATCTACTATATCATCAAGGATCTGCCCGAGGATACCCGCGCCGCCGGACGTGCCGCCGTCAAGAGCTTTGGCGTGAAGAGCCGATTCGTCCACTTTGAGTTCTTCCGCATGACCGAGGATCAGGCCAGCATGGGCAAAAAGGGAAAGATCGTGGCACTGGAGGTCAATATGCGCCCCTGCGGCGGCTTTACCCCGGATATGATCAACTTTGCCCGCTCCACCAACGTGTACAAGATCTGGGCGGATATGATCGCCTTCGGCGGCACGGATATGCCGGTGGGCGAGCACTACTACTGCCCCTTTGCGGGCCGCCGCGATGGCAAGAACTTTGTGTATAGCCATGAGCAGATCATGCAGAAGTACCAGAAGAATATGCGGATGGTGGACCGCATCCCTGAGGCCCTGTCTGGTGCCATGGGCAACCAGATGTACGTTGCAACCTTCTCCACCCGCGAAGAGATGGAGCAGTTCTACTCCGATGTGCTGGCTGTGAACGACCCTGTCAACGCCAAGGTGCAGAAGGAACTGGCCGAGGTGCTGGCACTGGGCGAGCCCACCACCACCGCCCTCACCGAAAAGCCGAACCTCTCCCCCGTCGTGAAGCCCACCACAGCTGTGACCAAGACCCCCACCCGCGCCGTTACAAAGACAGCACGGAAGAGAAAGTGACCAGAAGCTAGAGAACAGCCCCGGGACAAGGAAGAAAACTCCATGTTCCGGGGTTTTATTGTCCCCTGCTTCAGAATGTGATATACTGTTCCCAAAGAAAGAGAACGAGGTATTGCTGTTATGAAAATTCCTGCAAATGGCTTCACCCACGCCGGCAAGTTCCATGCGGACGACGTATTTGCAACGGCGCTGCTGCAGATCATCCGGCCGGACATCAGGATCACCCGCGGCTTTGTGGTACCGGACGATTTCGACGGCATCGTGTATGATATCGGCTTTGGCATGTTCGATCACCATCAGGAGCCCCGAGAGTACCGCGCCAACGGCATCCCCTATGCGGCTTTCGGCCTGCTGTGGCGGGTGCTGGGCCCGGGGCTGGTGGGGGAGCGTCAGGCCCGGCTCATCGATGAAAACTTTATCCAGCCCCTTGATCTGAACGATAACACCGGCGAGCAGAACAGCCTGTGCGATGCCATTGGCTTCTTCAACCCGGTGTGGGATTCCAAGGAGGATCAGGACACCTGCTTCTTCAAGGCGGTGGCTGTGGCAAAGCAGATCCTGGAAAACCAGATCGAGAGCGCAAACGCCGTGAACCGCGCCGACGAGAAAGTGCAGCAGGCCTATAAGAATTCCCGGGACGGCATCGTGATCCTGCCCTGCTACCTGCCCTGGAAGAATGGCCTGTACAAGACCGATGCCCTCTTCGTCATCTACCCCAGCCAGCGCGGCGGGTGGAGTGCCCAGTGCGTGACCGACCACAAGACCAAAAAGCCGAGGCTGCCCTTCCCCCAGAGCTGGGCGGGCCAGCCGCAGGAGGTCATTGAGCAGAAGAGCGGCATCGAGGGCATCAGCTTCTGCCACGCCAGCCGCTTCCTCATCACCGCAAAGGACAAGGAGACGGCGCTGGCCGCCTGCCGTCAGGTGCTGAAAAACAACGGGAGACTGTGATATGAGCGGGGAAGCGGAGAAGACGGAGCGGGCCTATGTCTATATGGTGCGCTGCGCAGGCGGCCAGCTCTACACGGGCTGGACAAATGACCCGGCCAGCCGCCTGCACGCCCACAAGAGCGGGAAGGGGGCCAAGTGCACCCGTGCGCTGGGGGCACAGCGGTTCGCGTATCTGGAACGGTGCACAGACAAATCTGCCGCCCTGCGCCGGGAAGCAGCCCTGAAAAAGCTGACCAAAGCGCAGAAGGAAGCCCTGTGCGCCGAATGGGCTGAGAAGAACCTGCCCCGGCTCTCGCTGGCCACCCGGGCCGATGCGGCGGAGATCCTGGACATCTACAACTGGTATGTCCTGCACCACACGGCAACCTTTCAGGTAACGCCCTCTTCCCTGCCGGAGTATGAGAACTGGGTGGACAGCACCCGTGCGCTGATCCCTCTGCTGCTGGCCCGGGATGGGGACGGTAAGCTGCTGGGCTACGCCTGCGCCCACCGCTACCACCCCCGGGAGGCCTACGACTGGGCTGTGGAGAGCACCATCTACTGTGCCCCCGATGCCCGGGGCTTTGGTGTGGGGGATACCCTCTACCGCGCCCTGCTGGATATTCTGGACGGGATGGGTTACTGGAATGTCTACGCCCTTGTGGCAGACCCCAACCCCGCCAGTGAGCGTATCCATGCCCGCCTGGGCTTCACCTGCGTGGGCCGTGAGCCCCACACTGCCTATAAGTTCGGCTGGCTGGGCCTGTCCACCTGGTGGCTGCCCCTGCGCAGGGGCAATGAAAAGCCGGAGCCCACCCACCCGCTGACACAGGAACAGGTGGAGGAGATCCTGGGAAGATATCAAGCATAAAGGAAGCGTCCTTCGGGGCGCTTTTTTGCATTTCATATATACATTTTAACTGCATAAAATTTGAATATAAACAAATAATACTGCATAAACATACAAAGTGTAACAAATCCTGCCGCAAATGCGCGGCATGTTTGGCAGTTTTCAGCATTGACGGAAAAGTCGCGTGGCGTATAATAAAAGCATCAACCGCGAATCAAAGACAGAGGATGCGAAGGGAAAGTGCGCATCAGGGTACAAAAGTGTATTTTTATTAAAAGGAGCGCGTTTATTATGAAAAAGGAAAACATTAAAAAAGTCGTTCTGGCCTACTCCGGTGGTCTGGATACCTCCATCATCATTCCCTGGCTGAAGGAAAACTACAACAACTGTGAAGTCGTCGCCGTTTCCGGTGACGTGGGCCAGGGCACCGAGCTGGACGGCCTGGAGGAAAAGGCCAAGGCTACCGGCGCTTCCAAGCTGTACGTTCTGGATCTGAAGAAGGACTTTGTGGAGAACTACATCTTCCCCACCCTGAAGTTTGGTGCAAAGTACGAGGACTACCTGCTGGGCACCAGCTTTGCACGCCCCTGCATCGCCAAGGCTCTGGCCGATATCGCCATCAAGGAAGGCGCAGATGCCATCTGCCACGGCTGCACCGGCAAGGGCAACGATCAGGTGCGTTTTGAGCTGACCCTCAAGGCCCTGTGCCCCGATATGGCCATCATTGCTCCCTGGCGTGAGTGGGACATCAAGAGCCGTGACGAAGAGATCGACTACGCCGAGGCTCACCACATCCCCCTGAAGATCAACCGCGAGACCAACTACTCCAAGGACAAGAACCTGTGGCATCTGAGCCACGAGGGTCTGGATCTGGAGAGCCCCGCCAACGAGCCCCAGTACAACCACCCCGGTTTCCTGGAGCTGGGTGTCAGCCCTGAGCAGGCTCCCGACACCCCGACCTATGTGACCATCCACTTTGAAAAGGGCGTTCCCACTGCCGTTGACGGCAAGGAGATGGGCGCTGTGGAGCTGGTGGAGTACCTGAACAAGCTGGGCGGCGAGAACGGCATCGGCCTGCTGGATATCGTTGAGAACCGTCTGGTGGGCATGAAGAGCCGCGGCGTGTACGAGACCCCCGGCGGTGCCATCCTGTACAAGGCCATCAATGTTCTGGAGACCATCACCCTGGACAAGGAGAGCGCACACCTCAAGGAGCAGCTGGCACAGAAGTATGCCGACATCGTCTACAACGGCCAGTGGTTCACCCCGCTGCGTGAGGCTCTGGATGCTTTTGCCAACAGCCTGGCAAAGACCGTGACCGGTGACGTGAAGCTGAAGCTGTACAAGGGCAACATGATCAACGCTGGTGTCACCTCTCCGTTCACCCTGTACGATGAGCAGACCGCTTCCTTTGGTGAGGACGAGGATTACAACCAGGCAGATGCAGCAGGTTTCATCAACCTGTTCGGCCTGTCCATCAAGGAGCGTGCAAAGCTGTCCAAGAGCTGGCCGAAGATCGAGGACTAAGCGGCTGATCCACCGGGATCACACAAAGCCAACTTTCTCTCCGGTGTGTTTTCTACACTTTCACAACGGAGTTCCAAAACCGGCATAGTTGCCGGCGGCACCGCCGCAGGAGCGTTTTCCCCTGCGGCGGCTTTGCCGTTTCTAAAGGTATTCAACCCCACCGTCAATGCTTCGCATTGCCACCGCCCCTAGTAGGGGCGGCCCTGGCGTTGCGTGAGGATATGCGAGTTTTCCGTTATGCCAAGGGCCCCACTATTAGGGGGGCTGTCGAGCGTATGCGAGACTGAGGGGTTTGGTTGCGCAGAGCTTTAACATTTTGAGATAGAGGGACAATAACGATGGCAGAACAACTCTGGAAGGGCCGCTTCTCCAAGGCGGTCGATTCGCGCGTCAATGATTTCAACTCCTCCATCCGCTTTGACCAGCGGATGATCGCGCAGGATATGCGCGGCAGCGGGGTCCACGCCGCCATGCTGGCCAAGCAGGGCATCATCTCCGAAAAGGACTGCGAGGATATCCTCAGCGGGCTGGCCTCCATTGCCGACGATCTGGCAAGCGGTGCGCTGGAGATCGACCCCAACGCCGAGGATGTGCATACCTTCGTGGAGCAGACCCTGACCGCCCGCATCGGCGATGCAGGCAAGCGCCTGCACACCGGCCGCAGCCGCAACGATCAGGTGGCGCTGGATATCCGCCTGACCCTGCGGGACTACAGCCACACCCTGCAGGCTTACATCGTGGAGCTCATCAAGGTCATCTGCAGGAAGGCCGCGGAGAATATCACCGCTGTCATGCCCGGCTACACCCACCTGCAGCGCGCCCAGCCCATCACCTTTGGCCATGCGCTGATGGCCTACGCCTCCATGCTCCTGCGCGACCTGCAGCGCTTTGAGGATGCCACCGCCCGCATGGATGCCCAGTGCCCGCTGGGTTCCGGCGCTCTGGCCGGTACCACCTACCCGCTGGATCGTCAGTTCACCGCCGAAAAGCTGGGCTTTGCCGCACCCTGTGCCAACAGCCTGGACGGCGTTTCTGACCGTGACTTCTGCATCGAGCTGGCCAATGCCATCTCCATCTGCATGATGCATCTGTCCCGCCTTTCCGAGGAGATCATCCTCTGGTGCAGCTGGGAGTTCAAGTTCATCGAGCTGGACGATGCCTTTACCACAGGCTCCTCCATCATGCCCCAGAAGAAGAACCCCGATGTCACCGAGCTGATCCGCGGCAAGACAGGACGCGTCTATGGTGACCTGAACACCCTGCTGGTGATGATGAAGGGCATTCCGCTGGCCTACAACAAGGATATGCAGGAGGACAAGGAAGCCATCTTCGATGCGGTGGATACGCTGGAGCTGTGCCTCAAGACCGTCACCCCCATGCTGGATACCATGAAGACCCTGCCGGCCAACATGCGCCGCGCTGCCGCCAAGGGCTTTATCAACGCCACCGACTGCGCCGACTACCTGACCAAGAAGGGGATGCCCTTCCGGGATGCCTACAAGCTGACCGGCTGCATGGTCTCCGACTGCATCGCAAAGGATAAGACCCTGGAGGAACTGACCCTTGACGAATTCAAGGGCTACAGCGCCCTGTTCGAGAACGATATCTATGATGCCATCGACCTCATCAAGTGCTGTGAGGGCCGCACCAGCTACGGCGGCCC
Organism: Faecalibacterium sp. DFI.5.82; assembly: GCF_029076575.1. Lineage (NCBI taxonomy): Bacteria > Bacillati > Bacillota > Clostridia > Eubacteriales > Oscillospiraceae > Faecalibacterium > Faecalibacterium sp. DFI.5.82. Next base: position 18,699 of record NZ_JARFIS010000006.1, on the reverse strand, counting down.
CAGCGAGGCAAGCGTCAATAACCAGATCCGGCTGGCCATGGACCAGCTGGCCGCATGGGAGGCGAACAACGCATGAGCGTAAAGGTCTTTATCGACGGCTCCACAGGCACCACGGGTCTGCGCATTGCCGACCGTCTGGCCGCCCGGCCCGAAATTGAACTGCTCTCCATCTCCGAGGAGGGCCGCAAGGACGTGAACGAGCGGGCAAAGGTCATCAATTCGGCTGACCTCGCCTTCCTTTGCCTGCCGGATGCCGCCTCCAGAGAGGTCATGCCCCTGCTCCGTCCGGATGTCAAGGTGCTGGATACTTCTACGGCTTTCCGCACGGATCCCAACTGGGTCTACGGCTTCCCGGAACTCAGGGGCCAGAAGGAAAAGATCAAAAACGCCTGCCGCGTGGCGGTGCCCGGCTGCTATGCCAGCGGGTTTATCAGCATCATGCGGCCTCTGGTGGAGCTGGGCCTTGCCGGAGCGGGTGATTTTTACAGCTGCACCGGTATTTCCGGCTATTCCGGCGGCGGCAAAAAGATGATCGCCGATTACGAAAGCCCCGACCGTCCGGCCCACAGCAAGCTGGATGCACCCAAGAGCTACGGTCTGAGCCTTGCCCATAAGCATCTGCCCGAGATGCAGAAGATCAGCGGGCTGGAAAACCCGCCCGCCTTTGTGCCTGTGGTCTGCGATTATTACAGCGGGATGCAGGTGCTGGTGCCCTTCCAGCCGGTCTGGGGCGGTGCCGAAAAGGTGGCCGCAGGGCTGGCGGAGTATTACAGGGATGCCGCCACCATCAAGGTGCACGCCCTGAACGAGCCGCTGCCCGAGAATGGCCTGTATTCCAACGCCATGGCCGGTACCGACCGCATGGAGCTGTACAGCACCGTGAACGCCGCCGGGGATCAGATGATGCTGGTCTCCCTGTTTGATAATCTTGGCAAGGGCTCGTCCGGCGCGGCAGTCCAGTGTATGAATCTGATGCTGGGTCTGGAAGAAACCAAAGGGTTGGAATAAAAACTCCCTTCGTCTGCTCACGGTGTTCGCATCCACCTCCCTCGAAGAGGGAGGCTTTTGCAGCTGACGGTTACGCAAAGGCTCCCTCCGTGAGGGAGCTGGCACGGCGAATGCCGTGACTGAGGGAGTATTTCTTTGTGGGAAAGGAAAATCGTTATGCAGTATAAGGAAGTTGCGGGCGGCATCTGTGCCCCCAAAGGCTTTGCAGCGGCTGGCGTGCATTGCGGCATCCGCGCAAACCATAATGAAAAATACGATCTGGCACTCATCAAGGCGGAGGTGCGCTGTGCCGCCGCCGGTGTCTACACCACCAATAAGGTCTGCGGTGCACCCATCAAGGTGGACCGTGCCCACCTGAAGGACGGCTATGCACAGGCCATTCTTGTGAACAGCGGCAACGCCAATACCTGCGCCGCCAACGGCGTGGCTCTGGCCGAGGAGTGCTGTGCGCTGGTGGGCGAGGCGCTGCACATCCCCGCCGAGGATGTGCTGCCCGCCTCCACCGGTGTCATCGGCCAGCCCATGGTCATTGACCCCTTTGCCCGGGGAATCCCTGCCGCCGCCGCAAAGCTGGCGGCCACTGCGCAGGGCAGCACCGATGCGGCCACGGCCATTATGACCACCGATACCCACAAAAAGGAGTACGCCATCCAGTTTGAGCTGGGCGGAAAGACCTGCACCGTGGGTGCCATTGGCAAGGGCAGCGGCATGATCGCCCCCAACATGGCCACCATGCTGGCCTTCTACACCACCGATGCCGCCGTTTCCCCCGCTCTGCTGGAAAAGGCCCTCAAGACCGTGGTGCCCGGCACCTACAACCAGATGAGCGTGGATCTGGATACCTCCACCAACGATACCCTGATCATTATGGCTTCCGGTCTGGCCGGAAACCCCGAGATCTGCGAAGAGAACGCCGACTACGATGCCTTTGTGGCGGCCCTGACCGCCATTGCTGAGCACATGTGCGCCGAGCACGCCGGTGACGGCGAGGGTGCCACCCACCTCATCACCTGCGAGGTGACCCACGCCCCCGACCTGAAAACGGCCCGTGCCGTCAGCCGCAGCGTGGTCTGCTCCAACCTGTTCAAGGCTGCTGTCTTTGGCCGCGATGCCAACTGGGGCCGCATCCTCTGCGCCATCGGCTACACCCCCGGCGATTTCTCCATCGACAAGGTCTGTGTCTGGCTGAGCAGTGCCGCAGGTGAGGTCTATGTCTGCGAGAACGCCGCCTACCACCCTTACAGCGAGGACGAGGCCGCCAAAGTTCTGGCGGAGCATGATATCCTTGTCAAGGTGGATATGGGTACCGGCGATGCCAACGCCAAGGCATGGGGCTGTGATCTGACTTATGATTATGTGAAGATCAACGGGGATTATAGAACTTAATGGAACTCCTCCAGTCGCCTGCGGCGACAGCCCCCTCACGGAGGGAGCCTGAAAGCCTCCCTCTTTGAGGGAGGTGGCATCGCGCAGCGATGACGGAAGGAGTTTGTCTGGTGGAAAATGAATGCCGGAGCAAGCGAGCTGGCGGCAAGGAGAGTATATGAAAAACGAAGAAATGGCCCTCCTGTTTTCGGAGGCGACCCCTTACATCCAGAAATACCATGGCAAGACCATGGTCATCAAATACGGCGGCAACGCCATGATCAACGAGACGCTGAAAAACGCCGTGATGAACGACCTTGTCACCCTGACCCTGCTGGGGGTGCGGGTGGTGCTGGTGCACGGCGGCGGCCCGGCCATCAACGAGATGCTGAAAAAAGTCGGCGTGGAGAGCCATTTCAACAACGGTCTGCGCGTGACCGATGACGCTGCCATGGAGATCGTTCAGCAGGTGCTGGCCGGCAAGGTGAACAAGGACCTTGTGGCAAAGCTGCGCGGCCGCGGCGTGGGCCTGTGCGGCATGGACGGCCAGATGCTCCGCTGCACCGAGCTGGACCCCGCGCTGGGCCATGTGGGCGAGATCATCCATGTGGACCCCACCCTGATCTCCACCCTGCTGGATGGCGGCTATATCCCTGTGATCGCAACGGTGGGCATGGACGATCTGGGCCAGGCCTATAATGTCAACGCCGACACCGCCGCCGCACAGATCGCCATTGCCCTCAAGGCCGAGAAGCTGGTTTCCATGACCGATATCGCCGGCCTGCTGCGGGATAAGGACGATGAGACCACCCTTATCCCCGAGGTGGAGGTCAGCGAGATCGAGGGCTACAAGGCTGCCGGCATCATTGCGGGCGGCATGATCCCCAAGATCGGCGGCATGGCCGATGCCATCTATCAGGGAGTCCACGAGGCGGTCATCATCGATGGCCGCGTGCCCCACTCCATCCTGCTGGAGCTGTTCTCCAACCGGGGCTCCGGCACCCGGTTCTACCGCCGCAGCCATCAGGAATAAGGCTTGCTGAAAATTATATCGGGCGATATAATAAAGATGAATAGGCTCCCCCTTTGGGGGCAACGACGACGACCGCCGCCAGTGGCGGATTGAGGGAGGAGTTGTTGGGGCAGTGGCCAGCAAGGTGCGAGTGCAATTGCACGAAGCAGCTGCTGGGAGCCACAACCTGGGCTGGCGAGCGAATGCGAGACTGAGAGGGCGAGGACGCTAACCAAGGAGGGTATATCTATGGATTCCGAAAAAGTCATCAAGCGGGACAACGAATATGTCCTGCACACCTATAACCGCAACCCCATTGCACTGGAAAAGGGCCACGGCCTGTATGCCGCCGGCCCCGAGGGCCAGAAGTATCTGGATTTCACCAGCGGCATCGGCGTGAACAGCCTGGGCTACTGCGACCTGACCTGGGCCGAGGCCGTCTCCGAGCAGGCCCACAAGCTGCAGCACACCTCCAACCTTTACTATACTGCCCCCTGCGGTAAGCTGGCCAAAAAGCTGTGCAAGCGCACCGGCATGAACAAGGTGTTCTTCGGAAATTCCGGTGCCGAGGCCAACGAGGGTGCCATCAAGGCCGCCCGCAAGTACAGCTTTGATCACTACGGCAAGGGCCGCGATGTTGTGATCACGCTGGTCAACAGCTTCCATGGCCGTACCATTGCCACCCTGACCGCCACCGGTCAGGAGGTGTTCCACAACTACTTTGGCCCCTTCAACGAGGGCTTTGTCTATACCACCGCCGGTGACATCGAGGGCCTCCGGGAACTGGTGGACCGCCATACCTGCGCCATTATGCTGGAGCTGATCCAGGGCGAGGGCGGCGTGATGGCGCTGGACCCTGAGTATGTGCAGGCTGTGCGCGCCCTCTGTGATGAAAAGGACCTTGTCCTCATCGTGGACGAGGTGCAGACCGGCGTGGGCCGCACCGGCACCTTCCTGTGCTGTGAGCACTACAACCTCAAGCCCGATATCGTCACGCTGGCCAAGGGCCTGGGCGGCGGCCTGCCCATCGGTGCCGTTCTGCTGAACGAAAAGACCGCCGAGGGCATGGGCCCCGGCAGCCACGGTTCCACCTTTGGCGGCAACCCGGTGGTCTGCGCCGGTGCCAATGTGGTGGTGGATCGGATGGATCAGAGCTTTCTGGCCAATGTCAGTGAGCGGGCCGTCCAGCTGCGTGCTGGTCTGGCCAAGCTGCCCATGGTCAAGAACCTTTCCGGCATTGGCCTGATGGTGGGCATCGAGTTCTTTGGCGGCATCCAGGCCGCGGATGTGCTGGCCGCCTGCCGCGAAAAGGGCCTGCTGGTGCTCACGGCCAAGAGCCGCCTGCGCCTGCTGCCCCCGCTGACCCTGACCGCCCACGATGTGGAAAAGGCTCTGGGCATCCTGAACGAGGTGCTGACCGAGATGGAGCAGAAGGCTCCAAAGGAGCAGGCATGAAACATCTGCTGAAAATGAGCGACCTCTCCCCCGCTGAGCTCCACCACATCCTTGATGTGGCGGAGGAGCTCAAGGCAGAGCAGAAGGCCGGGACGACCCCGGCGCTGCTCAAGGGCAGGAGCGTGGCGCTGATGTTCTCCAAAAATTCCACCCGCACCCGCACCAGCTTTGAGGTGGGTGTCTACCAGCTGGGCGGTCTGGGCAATTACATGAACGCCGCCACCGAGCTGCAGTCCGGCCGGGGCGAGCCCCTCAAGGATACCGCCCGGGTGCTGGGCCGCTACTACGACTGCGTGGTCTGGCGCACTTACCGCCAGTGCGATCTGGAAGAGTTTGCCGAGCTGGCCGGTGTGCCCGTGATCAACGGCCTGACCGACTACGCCCATCCCTGCCAGGTGCTGGCCGACCTGATGACCATCCGGGAGCGCCGGGGCACGCTGGAGGGCCAGAAGCTCTGCTTTATTGGCGATGGCTGCAGCATGGCAAACAGCCTCATCGTGGGCGGCCTGCTGGCAGGGATGCGTGTGACCTGCGTCTGCCCCGAGGGCTACCGCCCTGCCGCCGACGTGCTGATGTTCGCCCACAAGTATGGCGAAAAGTTTCACCTGCTCACCGACCCCGCCGAGGGTGTGAAGGATGCCGATGTGGTGGTGACCGCCGCATGGAATACGGCCCCCGGTACCCCCGAAAGTGAGCGCCGCCTGCGGGACTTTGCGGGCTTTCAGGTGACCAGCAGGCTGATGGAGGGGGCAAAGCCCGATGCCATGCTCCTCCACTGCCTGCCTGCGCACCGGGGCGAGGAGATCTCCACCGCTGCCTTTGAAGAGCACGCCGACGAGATCTTTGACGAGGCCGAGAACCGTCTCCATGTGCAGAAAGCCGTGCTGGCCATCCTGCTGGCCGGTCTGTAAAAAATGAGAAAGAGCCCCGGGGCTGCATGGGAACTGCAGCTCCGGGGCTCTTATTGTTTCTCTCAGGGTCTGCGGCTCAGGCCGGAGCCCTCATCAGACACCAGAGTAGGCGGAGAAGCCGCCGTCAATGGGCAGGCAGATACCGGTGATGAAGCCGGCAGCCTCGTTGTTCAGCAGGAACAGCAGGGCACCCACCAGGTCCTTTTCGCTGTCGCCGAAGCGGCCCATGGGGGTGGCAGCCAGGATCTTTTCGGTGCGGGCGGTGGGGGTGCCGTCCTCGTTGTAGAGGAGCCGTGCGTTCTGCTCGCTGGCAAAGAAGCCCGGGGCAATGGCGTTGACCCGGATGCCCACCTTGCTGAAGTGCACTGCCAGCCACTGGGTGAAGTTGGTGACAGCAGCCTTGGAGCCGGAGTAGGCCGGGATCTTGGTCAGGGGCAGGTAGGCGTTCATACTGGAGATGTTCATGATGTTGCAGCCGGGGCGGCCCACCATCTGCCGGGCAAAGGCCTGCGTGGGCAGCAGGGTGCCGATGAAGTTCAGGTTGAACACCATCTCCACGCCGCTCTCGTCCAGATCGAAGAAGGTCACGGTGTCATCGTCCAGATCCGCCATCTCGAAGAATTCCTTGTCGGTGTTGGCCCGGGGGTTGTTGCCGCCGGCACCGTTCACCAGAATGTCGCAGGGACCCAGATCCGCCATCACCTCCTCTGCCACCTGCAGGCAGTTGGCCTTGTTCATAACATTGCAGGTGTAGCCCTTGGCCACGCCGCCTTCTGCCTCGATCGCATTGGCCAGCTCCTTCAGCTTCTCCATGTTGCGGCCCAGCAGAGCCACTTTGGCTCCTGCCCGGGCCAGAGCCTTGGCGAAAATGGAACAAAGGGTGCCGCTGGCACCGGTGACCACGGCAACCTTGCCGGACAGGTCGGTGTTCAGAACATTCTTTTCCACGAGGATACTCCTTTTTTGATCAGATGGTTGTGGGGATACGGATGATTATTTTCAGGCGGACAAGGCATCAGACCTTGCCAGCGCCCTTGTCCAGAATCTTATTGAACTGGAGGAAGAAGGTGGTGGCGGTCACGGCAGCGGCGATGATGTCACTGACGGGCTCGGCAAGGAACACGCCGAACACGGGGTTCGCGACCACATGGGGCAGGATGAAGATGAGAGGGATGAGCAGGATGAGCTTGCGCAGGCAGGCCAGCAGCAGGCTGACCTTGGCCTGACCCAGCGCCATAAAGCTCTGCTGGCAGGCGATCTGGACACCGGTGGAGAAGATGCCCGCCATGTAGATGCGCATGGCCCAGGTGGTGTAATCGATCAGGGAGGCATCCGAGGTGAAGATGCCGGCCACTGCACCGGGAACCAGCATCATCAGCAGCCAGAAGATGGTGGTGTAGCTCAGGCAGAGGGTCAGCTGGAAGCGGAATGCCTGCTTGACGCGGTCTTTCTTGCCTGCGCCGAAGTTGAAGCTCATCACCGGCTGGCCGCCCTGGCAGATGCCCGAGATGGGCATGGTGCACAGCTGGGAGGCGCTGGTGATCACGGTCATGGCACCCACGGCCACGTCACCGCCGTAGCGGGCCAGGCTGGAGCTGAAGCTGATGGACAGCAGGCTCTCGGTGGAGAGCATGACGAAGGTGGAAATGCCCAGTGCCAGCACGGGCAGGATGATCTTCCCTTCCAGCTTCATGTCCTCTTTGCGGATCTTGAGGATGGTCTTGGGGCCGGTGAGGAAGCGGATGACCCAGATGGCACCCACTGCCTGGCTCAGCACGGTGGCAATGGCAGCACCCTTTACGCCCATGCCCAGCCCAAAGATGAGGATGGGGTCCAGCACGATGTTGATGACCGCGCCGATAACGGTGGTCAGCATACTGATCTTGGCAAAGCCCTGCGCAGTGATGAAGGTGTTCATGCCAAGCACGATCAGCACGCAGATGGTGCCCAGAATGTAGATGCGGCTGTAAGCCAGAGCGTAGGGCAGGGTGGTGTCACTGGCACCAAACAGCCGCAGCAGGGTGGGTGCGGCGGCGTAAAAGACGATGGTCAGGACGACCGAGAAGAGCAGCAGCATGGTAAAGCTGTTGCTGACGATCTTTTCTGCCTGCTTCTTGTCGCCCTGGCCCATGGCGATGGCGGTGCGGGGCGCGCCGCCGGAGCCGATGAGCATGGCAAAGGCGTTCAGGAGCATCAGGATGGGGGTAAACAGGCCCACGCCGGTCAGAGCCGCCGCGCCGATCCCCGAGATGTGGCCGATGTAGATGCGGTCCACGATGTTGTACAGCAGGTTGACCACCTGCGCCACAACGGCGGGGATCATCAGCTGGAGCAGGAGCTTTTTCACGTCACCCGTGCCCATATCCTGCTGTTTTTTCTGCGTTTGTGCCATGGAAAGTGTCTCCTTTGGTTTGAGCGAGACGGAGAGGGCTGCCCTCAGAACGTCAGGCCGAAGTTCATCTCGTAGTAGTTGCCTGCGGCATCACGGTAGGCGTAAGCCTTGCCGTTCTCGTCCTTCATGCTGTCGGGCATGTAGGCGTCCTTTGCAAAGCCGGGCACGTCGTTGGGGCTGATGCAGACACCGTCCGCGTTCACAGCCAGCACCTCGTCGCCCTTGGGCAGGGTCAGGGGCAGTTTGCCAACGGGAGCAAAGCGGCCGAACATCACATCCAGCGTTGCGGAGGGGTAGGTGTCAAAGCCGACGGTCAGAGCGTCAGAGACCTTCTCCACATTGCCGACCTCCCAGGCCAGCGGGCAGTTGATGTTGGAAACGACCTTGCCGCCGTGGGCGTGGACCGCAGCAGCGATACCGGCCAGACGGTTTGCGCCCACCAGAGTGGTCTCCTTGTGGGTCTCGGTGGTGGGCTTGCCGCTCTCATCCACGTTGCAGACCGTCTTGTCCTCGCAGATGTCCAGCTCCAGGTAGCCCGGGGTGGCGTTGAAGTATGCACCGGACTGGGGGCTGACCATCAGCAGGGCCACCTGGGCCTCATCGGGGGTGTCCACCAGAGTGACATTGCCCAGCATCTCGCGCAGGGCCTTGGTGGCGGCCTCACCGGCCTCGGCGCTCTTGCCAAAGGCCTCAGCGTAGACCTTGGTGCCGTCCTTCAGGGGCAGGGTGCCGTCGTTCTTCAGCAGGACAACGGACTCGCGGTGCACGCGGGAAGCTTCCTCCCAGTCGGCCTTGGTGGCAACGACCTCGGCGGCCTTTCTGGGGTCGGCGTAGGTGTCCTCGAACATGCCCTGACGGAACAGCTCGGTCAGGGTGCGGCTGACAGCGCGGTTCAGGCTGGCATCGGTCAGCACCAGATCTTCCTTCTTGAAACCGGCAGGCACCGCGTGAGTGTCGTAGTAGTCGTTGGTGCCGCGGGCGTAGCTCTCCTCGCCCAGCTCGTTGTCCAGCAGGCCGGAGATCAGATCCACGCCGCTCTGGGTGACAGCATAGCCGATGCGCTCGGGCTCGTCCAGCATGTCAACGCCCCAGCACATATTGTGAACAATGCCGGTGTCGGAGTTGATGTAGCCCTTGAAGCCCATCTGGCCGCGCAGCAGGCCGTCGATGAACACCTTGTTGTAGGCAAAGCCGTAGGGCTGGAGCTCGATGGGGTTGCCGTTGAAGTCCTCCTGCGGAGCGCTCTTCTCGGCGCTGGGCTTGGAGTAGTAGGGCATGATGGACTCGGCATTGTGGCGGATGGCTGCACGGAATGCCGGGATGTGGTACTTCTGCAGGGAGCCGGGGGTGGCGTAGATGTTCCACTGGCCTGCTGCATAGTGGGGGTCAAAGCCGTTCTCACGGGCACCGCCGCCGGGGAAGTGCTTCACGGTCATGGAAACACCCTCGGGGGTAACGCCGTTGCTGCCGCCCTGGATGCCGGGGATCAGGTGGTCGAAGATCTCCTCAATGAGCTCGGGGTCCTCGCCAAAGGTGCCGAAGGTGCGCTGCCAACGGGGGTCGGTGACGCAGTCGGCCATGTACATGTAGCCCTTCTTCAGGCCGCAGGCGTTCCACTCGCGGCGGATGGTGTCGGCGAACTTGTCGATGATGTCGATGCGTGCAGTGCCCTTGACGGCAGCAGCAATGCCCAGGGTGCCGGGATAGGTGGCAAACACGCCGGTGGCATCGTTCATGCCGAACACGACCTCGCCGTTCTCGTTGCGGCTGTTGGACATGACCTGCATGGGAACAAAGTGGTCACAGGTCTCGGTCAGGTACTGCAGCTGGTTCAGGTAATCTGCCAGATCCTCGGGCGTGGGGCTCTCGCGCAGGATGACGTGGCGGTTGAAGCTCTTCTTGACCATGTCAGAGGTGCTGGGCAGGGACTGGGAGCCGAAGATGCTGTCGGAGACGTTCACGGGTGCCTCGTCCAGCAGGCCGCTTTCGTCCGCCACGGGCTTGTGGCCGTTGGCTGCCAGACGGGGGGAAGGATACTTGGGGCCCATGCGCCAGTCGGAGGTGAAGATCTGGCCGATCTTCTCGCTGGTGGTCAGAACCTTGACATAGGCCTCGGCGCGCTCAGCCGGGGTCAAGCGCCAGTCGTTGACTGCGCTGACGGTGCCGGTGCCGTCGATGTCCTTGAAATACAGGCCGTCCTGCTCGATGACCTTGCGCTCCACGGTGCTGATGGTGGGGCCGTTGGGGTTCTGGTAGCGCTTTACACGCTCGGATGCTTTCACTGCCATAGTGTTTTCTCCTTTTCTTTTGAAAGCAGCGGCCCATGCCACAGAGCCGCAGATGCTATACCTATTATAATAGGCCGCCGCGCGGAACAACTAGAAAATTTTTTGGATATTTCCGCACTTTCCTTGTATTCTTTTTTTGCGTGCGGTTGGAATACAAGTCTATTTTGTGGAATGTGCTGTACTAGTATCTTGCAATCATGTGCAAAATGACGAACGCTGTTTTTTAAAACTGTTGATTTCGCCCAAGGAGAGTAAAATTGTCCTGTTTTACCTCAAAATTTTACTAACAGAAATTTGAGGGATAGTTCATAATGTATACATAAAAATCCCCCGGTTCGCGATGTGGCAGCCGCAGCCCACGGGGGACCGAATGAAAGGCCGGAGTGAGTGGCAGCACACCGGCCGCAGAATTGAAAGGAGAGCTTCTCTATGGCAAAGGTCAAACAGCCGCTTGAAGAAAACGGCATCCACAGAGCGAAAATGTGGGAGATCATGATGTACGCTCTGAACAACACCTCCACCAACACCTACATGCTGGTGGTCGGTTACATCAGCTACTTCCTGATCGGTATCGTCGGTCTGGCATCCGTGCTGGCCGGTTCTATTGTTACCATCATGCGTGTCTGGGACGGTGTCACCGACCCGTTCGTTGGTATGATGGTCGATAAGACCAACGGCAAGTTCGGCAAAAACCGTCCGTTCATTGTCATCGGTCAGATCATCATGTTCGTCACCACCTTCGTGATGTTCAACTTCATCCCCAAGATGGGCACTGGTGTCCGCTTTGTTGCGTTCATCATCATCTACATGATCTACATCCTGGGCTACACCTGCCAGTGCGTTGTCACCAAGTCTGCTCAGACCTGCCTGACCAACGATCCCAAGCAGCGCCCCATCTTCGCAATGTGCGATACCGTGTACAACATCATCCTGATGAACATTCTCTTCCCCATCATTGTCACCGATGTCCTGGTGCCCAAGTTCACCCTGACTGCCGAGGCCAACGCTGCCGAGATCGCTTCTCTGGTGGCACAGAACCCTGCTCTGGCAGGCATCGTGGAGAAGTCCGGCGGCAGCCTGTCCGCTTTCTACAACCCCGGCCTGTTCACCACCATGCAGCTGATGTTCGGCGGCCTGTCCGCTGTCTTTGCAGTCTGCGCCATCATCGCCCTGTGGCGTAAGGACAATCCGAAGTACTTCGGTCTGGGCACCACCCAGAAGGTCGGCATCAAGGATTACGTTGACACCCTGGCTCACAACCGTGCCATCCAGATGCTGGTGGTCTCCGCATCTACCGATAAGCTGTTCATGTCCACCAAGAGCAACGCTACCGTTATGATCTGCCTGTTCGGCATCATCTTCGGCAACTATGCCGCATACTCCAGCTACTCTCAGATCACCTCTATCCCCATCTGCCTGATCTCCATCCTGCTGATGAACAAGATCGCACGTCAGATGGGCCAGAAGGCATCCATGCTGGTGGGTACCTGGGGCGGCATCATCGGCTCCATCGCCATCACCCTGTTCCTGTTCTTCTTCAACCCCAAGGGCGATGCTTCCAAGTTCTCTCTGCCCGCATTCCGCCTGATCCGTCCTGACACCTGGGGCACCCTGTTCACCGGCTGGACCACCACCGCTTTGATCTTCGTGCTGCTGGTCATCGCATGGTCCGGCGTGCAGGCACTGTCCTCCTCCATCGTTATCACCATGACCGCTGACTGCGCCGACTACGAAGTCTACCGTACCGGTAAGTACGTTCCCGGCCTGATGGGCACCCTGTTCAGCTTCGTGGATAAGCTGGTCTCCTCTTTGGCTGCTACCGTTGTGGCTCTGTTCTACTCCATGGTCGGCTTCAAGGACGCTCTGCCCGACACTATGACTCCGTACTCTGACGGCATCTTCTGGGCAACCATCGGCTGCTTCGTCCTGCTGCCCATCGTTGGCTGGCTGTGCAACGTTGTTGCCATGCACTTCTATCCCCTGACCAAGGAGAAGATGGAAGAGATCCAGGCTGAGATCGGCCGCATCAAGGCTGAGGCTGCTGCAAAGCAGGCTTAATGCCAACCATCTCCCTGCGGAAATTTTGAATCCGGGACAGCGCCGCTGTCCTGCATCGTAACCGGAAATGTCCTGCGGCGGGCCATCCTCTGCCGCAGGACTTTCTGATACCCTGAGACCCGGAAGGAATACCACTATGGCAGAAGAAAACAAGCTGAACCAGACCCCTGAGATCACCCCGGCCCCCTCCGCTGAGGCCCCGGAAAAGGCCCCCACCACCGGCGAGCTGCTGGGCGATGTGGAGCACTACGACGAGGAAAAAGACGATTGGAGCACCGGCTATTACGGCACCGGCAGCCGCCAGCAGGTAACGGACGATGTGTTCCACAAGCTGGAGACCGGCGAAGAGTTCACCCGGGATGACTTTATCAAGGCGGAACTGGCGCTGCAGGATGCCAAGCTGGAAGCCGGCATCGATCTTGAAAAGGAGAAGAGCCCGGGCCTCATTGGTAAGTATCACGATTGGAAAAAGAACCGCGTAAGGCACAAGGTGAACAAAAAGAAGTACCTTCTGCTCTGCCTGTTTCTGGGCTGGTGCGGCGGCCACCGCTACTATGAAAAGCGGTATGCGCTGGCGGCCTTCTACACCCTGTTCTTCTGGAGCGTGGTGCCCTTCTTCCTCTGCGTGACCGACCTTCTCATTGCACTGCCCATGCAGGCCGATGAGAACGGCGACATCCTGATCTGACATCTTCCTCTATTCATTCATTTACCTCCTAGCGCCAGAAAGGGCCTGCGGCATTTGCCGTGGGCCCTTTCTGGCGTTTGCAGGCCCGTTCTCCGGCGCAGAACATAGTGGCAGCTAACTGGCGTTGTGCTATACTAGTATATCAATTGATTGTGCAATAAGCACAATAGAATTTTTCACATTAGTGAAACTTTTCCCATAATCGTAAAATTGACCTGTTTTACCTTAAAATATTACTAACAGATATATCAAAAAGCGTTCATAATATAGACATAAAGTTCCGGACGGGCTGGTACGCAGTGGCAGCTGTAAGCCCCATGGAGAAAACGGAGAATGTTCCTGTGTGAACAAAGGAGAGAATGAAATGGCAAAAACCAGAAGTCTGCCGGATAAGTTCTATGATAAGGACTATGAGCACAACGGCATCCACCGCGTTCCCCTGTGGCGTATCGCAGGCTACGCGCTGAACAACACCGCAACCAACGTTTATCTGATGATGATGAACTACGCCACCTACTACCTGATGGGCTGGGTCGGCGTTGGCATGATGGTCGCTTCTTCCCTGACCATGATGATGCGTATCTGGGACGGTGTCACTGACCCGTTCGTCGGCTTCATGGTCGATAAGACCAACAGCAAGTTCGGCAAGAACCGCCCGTTCATCGTGATCGGTCAGATCATCCTGTGCGTCACCAGCTACATCGCTTTCCATGTCACCCACAAGCTGCCTCAGGGCGTGCGCTTCCCCTTCTATGTGGTCGTCCTGATGGTCTACTACCTGGGCTACACCTGCCAGTGTGTTGTTACCAAGTCTGCACAGAGCTGCATGACCAATGACCCCAAGCAGCGCCCCATGTTCGCTTCCTTCGACGGCGTGTTCAACACCCTGCTGTTCGCCATTCTGGGCATCATCATCCCTCGTATTGCTGATGGCTACACCGATGTGGGCGGCTACGCTTCCACCCAGTTCATGCACACCCTGTGGCTGATGACCGCTATCATGTCCGCCTGCTTCACCGTGATCGCTGTGATCTCCATTACCCCCAAGGATCGTCCTGAATTCTTCGGCACCGGCAAGCCCATCAAGGTCGGTATCAAGGATTACTGGGATACCCTGAAGAACAACCGTGCCATTCAGATGCTGGTCCTGTCCGCATCTACCGATAAACTGGGCTCCTCTGCAAAGTCCAGCGCCGTCATGGTCGCCATGTTCGCCTGCATCGCTGGTTCCAACCTGCTGCAGAGTAACGTTACCGGTCTGGTCACCATCCCCAGCACCATCGTGTGCTTCCTGTTCATCAGCTTCTTTGCTACCCGACTGGGTCAGCGCAAGGCTATGCTGATCGGCTCTGTGGGTGGTCTGGTCATCAACGGCGCTCTGGCAGCCCTGTGGCTGCTGGGCGATCCCACCACCATGACCTCTAACCCCGCTACCGGTGCTCTGAACTGGGGCTACTTCCTGATCCTGTACCTCGTTCTGACCATCATCGCCGCTGGTTTCCAGGGCATTTCCGGCAACATCGTTATCCCCATGACCGCTGACTGCGCCGACTACGAAGTCTACCGTACCGGCAAGTACGTCCCCGGCCTGATGGGCACCCTGTTCAGCTTCGTGGATAAGCTGGTCTCCTCTTTCGCACCCATGGTCGCCGGTGTCATGTTCAGCATGTGCGGCTACACCGACCACAACCCCGTTATGGGTGACCCCGTTACCCCGGGCCTGCGCGGCGGCGTTGTCTTCTGCGCATACGGCATGATCATGATCGGCCTGGTCTGCAACCTGATCGCTATGAAGTTCTATCCCCTGACCAAGGAGAAGATGGAAGAGATCCAGGATGAGGTCGCTCAGATCAAGATGAAGACCATGGCTGAGAACGCCTAATTGGTACTTGCAATTTTCTGCGGAAACCTGTAAAATCAAATAGAAAAACCGCTCGCCCTTGCGGCGGGCGGTTTTCTGCTTTTGGAACAAAATTCAAACAAGAGGTACATCGTAAATGGAAGAAAAGACACAGTGGGGAAAGGACCCGGATCATGGGTTCATCTGGAACACCATCGACCACCTGTTATACTGGAGAGAACACCGTGAAAAGCACTGTGTCAGCCGCAAGAAGTATATGCGCCTGTGCATTCTGGGTGCGTTTGGTGCGCACCAGTTCTATGCCAAGCGCCCGGTGCTGGGCCTGCTGTATCTGGCAACCTTCTGGAGTGGTTTCTCTGCCGCTATGACCATCGTGGACTTCATCATTGCCGTGCCCATGAAACCGGACGAGAACGGCAACATCTGGCTGTAAAAAGCTCTCTGGCGGCCTGCTGGGCCGGAAAGGAAAACACCCTATGGATAATGTCATGCAGTTTCTGTTCAACACCAACCACGAGCAGCCCAGCATCCTGGTCTGGGTCCTGCTGATCGTGATCGCGGTCGTGATTCCCAATTACGTCAGATATCGGATGGAGCAGAAGCGCTCCAATGATTCTGTTCCCACCCAGAACCCTGCCCGTTCTGCCCCGCGCAAGAAGAAGCGCAGCAAGAAGCGCTGAGCCACAGGCTGAGATAGCGCGGCAAAGATGCTTTGATATTTCATGATCTCCCATAACCGAAAGGGCCCTGCAGCAAATGCCGCAGGGCCCTTTTGGTTTGCCAGCGTGTGTGGAGCTGGGGAAACAAAAACCGCCCCGGCAGGGCTGCTTTGTGCAGTGCCGGGGCGGTTCGTTTGTTTTTTGGTGTTCAGATGCGGGAAGTACTTACTTCTTGATCTTGATCAGCTGTGCGTTCAGGCTCTCGATAAAGCCGTCGGGCATGTTGATCATCTTAGCCATAGCCTCAGGGGTCATGCGCTTCATCATATCCCACATGCCAACGCCGGGCTTGACGTCAAAGTTGGTGGCCAGCTTGACAGCCCTGGTAGCGAGAGCCAGAGCCTCTTCGTTCTTGGAGAGATCTTCCATGCTGTCCTTGATGCTGTAATAGCCCTCGGGGAACTCCATCGGAGCCTTCAGATCCAGGCTGCCGACCTGCTTGAACCAGTTGGCAACGCCCTCCTGACGCTCGTTGAACTCAGGCAGAGTGTAGCAATCAGGCTCCTTCTCGACCTTTTCCAGCGTGATGGAATCCTTCACGTCACCGGCAACGGCCAGGATGGTGTTGAAGCCCTCTTCCAGAGCAACATTGAACTTGAACACGCGGTGTGCAGTCTGCTGGCCGACTTCCTTGCCGTTGACGTACAGCACAACGTTGTCCTGGTTGGAGTAGACCTTGATCTCGGTGGTCTCGCCTGCGCGCTGTGCATGGCGGCGGCCGGCGATGTGGACCATGGGCAGCTTGGACCAGTATGCCTGGTAGACAAAGTAGCTGTCCTTCTTGGTCTTGCGGTCAATGGTCATCAGGCCCTTGTTGTTGCGGCCTGCAACGCCGCCCTCGTGGCGGGCAGCACAGCCAAAGTCGAACATGTTCCAGCAGTGGGTAGCCCACACCCAGGGACGATCCTCGAACACCTGAGCCAGATGCTCGTGGTACAGTGCCTGATACTCCTCGGTGTAGTCCTTGCACTGGGGATCGTTGCTGTGCCAGTTGATGATGCCCTCGGTGCCGTACTCGGAGATGCCGATGCAGATGTCGGGGTGCTCGGCGTGGAACTTGTCCAGCCAGGGGCCGTTCTGCTCCATCTTGCCGCCGTACCAGCCGAAGTAGTGGTTGTAGCTCTCTACATCGGTAATGTGATGCATGGGGCCGTCAACAGGGGTGTTGGAGACGTGGGCAATGGTGGTGAGACGGGTGGGATCCAGCTCACGCACCAGCTTCTGCAGGTCGTGGTGGTTGTCCACCAGCTCCTGGCAGATGCCGCCGATCAGGATCTCGTTGGACAGGCCCCAGAACATGATGGAGGGGTGGTTGTAGTTCTGGATGATCAGTTCGGTCATCTGGTGACGGCAGTTCTGGTGAGCGGAGGGGTCCTTCTTAAAGACGCTGATGAAGGGGATCTCAGCCCAGACGGCGAAGCCCAGCTCGTCACATGCGTCGTAGAAGTCCTGGCTGTGCTGATAGTGGGCCAGACGGATGGTGTTGGCACCCAGCTCCTTGATGAGCATGGCATCCTCGTAGTGATCCTCAGCGGTCAGGGCGTTGCCCTTGTACAGACGATCCTGATGGCGAGCCACGCCGCGCAGCGGGGTGGGCACGCCGTTGATGGAGAAGCCGTCGTTCGGGGTCACAGTATAGCTGCGGACACCCACGTTGGCGTAGATCTCATCAAAGGTCTCGTTGTTCTTCTGCAGGCGGGCGGTCACGGTGTACAGGTTGGGCTCGTCCATGCTCCACAGCTGGGCATCGGGAACGTACAGGGTGACCTTGGTGCTGTCGCAGGGGCGCACGCCGGAAGCAACTTCGTTGCCGTAGCAGTCCTCGATGCTGTACATCACGGTATAGGCCTCTTCGCCGTTGGTGACCCAGCTCTCGATCTCAAAGGTGGCACCGCCGTCCTCGGTGGGCTTGGGGGTGACCTTGATGCCGGGGCCGCCGAAGTAGTCCAGGTCAAAGTGGGTGCCGGGCACGCTGATCAGGTTCACACCGCGGTACAGGCCGCCGTAGAAGGTGAAGTCGGCGGAAGCGGGGTACATGGAGGGGGTGTCCTCGTTGGAGACCTCGATGGTCAGCTCGTTGTCGCCCTCGTGGCACAGGTCGGTGACATCGGCACGGAAGATGGAGAAGCCGCCCTCGTGGGTGGTTGCCACCTGGCCGTTGACCTTCACGGTTGCGGCCAGAGCAGCTGCCAGCACCTCAACGTAGGTGCGGCCGCCAGCCAGAGGCTGCTTGGGCTGGGTAAAGGTGCGGGTGTAGACACCGGTGGTGCGCAGATAGCTGCCGTTGCCGTCCATGCCGTCCACAGCGTTCCAGGTGTGGGGCAGGGTGACCTGCTCGGTGGGACGCTCGCCCTTGGGGAAGGACAGGGTCCAGTTTTCGTTCAAGGAAATGATCTCTCTCATCGATACTGCTCCTTCTGGTTTTCTTCTTTGTTTCGGCGGCCTGCATGGCAGAAGAAATGCCGGAAACAGGCCGATTGTTGATTTTAGTATAGCACATCAGAGGGGGGCAGAGTTTGTACAATCTTTTGGCAAAATAGTAATATTTTGTGAAAATTCAGGCGATGATTCCACGATTTTACAATCTTGCCCTTGGAAATGACAGTACAGCATGGAAAAGGCTCCCCGGAGCAGAGAAGAAAAGGAGGGTGCCCACCCCACAGAGGGTGGCAGCGGCTTCCACTTATCCCAGACCAGAAGGCCTCTTTGGCGCTGTGGGCTCCTCCGGCAGAAAGTGTTGACGGAACGGCGGCTTTTTGCTATAATTATATAGCTATGAATATGGAGATGTATCGAAGTGGTCGTAACGAGAACGACTCGAAATCCAACTGGCTTTTTGGAAGTGGATTTCCGGTTTTGCTAGGTTTCATGCGGTTTTTCCGACTTCGAGAGTGAACGATTTTCGGTCGTTCTCTCCTGAAATTCTCTCCAAAGTTTTCCCA
>NZ_JARFIS010000599.1:0-307 GCF_029076575.1 Faecalibacterium sp. DFI.5.82 | reverse complement strand
CAGCCCCGCATACTGGGGAGCGTTTTCCACCGTGGCACCGGGGGTCTCGCCCACCGTCATAATGTCGTATTTCGAGAGGACCCTCCGGTTCATCTCCTGCAAAAATTCATGGATGCGGGGCCCATTGACAGAGTAGGGACCGCCATTGCCATACAGTCCGTGTTTCTCGCCATCCGGAAAGCGCTGGTCCTTGGAAATCATACTGATGACGTCCATCCGGAACCCGTCGATGCCCTTGTCAACCCACCAGGTCATGATGTTGAACACTTCGTCCCGGACTTTGGGGTTCTCCCAGTTCAGGTCGGGC
>NZ_JARFIS010000598.1:0-307 GCF_029076575.1 Faecalibacterium sp. DFI.5.82 | reverse complement strand
GTTCGTCAGGAAGCATTGTTGAACTGATTTGTATTTACTTTTTCACAGAAGCTAACAGCTTATCCCCATAAGGCGAAATGTGCCTGGCTGCCTTCGCAGGAGCAAGCGATATAAAAAGAGTAGATATAAAACTTCGAGTAGTCCCGCTGGTTCAATATGTTTTAGATAAAGCAAAAGAGAACACATCATACTGTCCTAAAAAAGTGAAAGTGAAGATTATCCATGATCCTGCTCCAACTGCATTTGCTCTAGGTAGGCAAACACTATGCATAACTGACGGATTGCTTTTACTCTCCGATGATATGAT
>NZ_JARFIS010000597.1:0-307 GCF_029076575.1 Faecalibacterium sp. DFI.5.82 | reverse complement strand
GTCGAGGATGCGGCGGGCCTGCTGGGCGTTGAACAGATCCTCGTCAATGGCACGGGGATTGGCCATGCCCTTCTGCACGCCCTTTTTGGTGATCTCGTCAAAGGTCACGCGGTTGGGCTCTTGGGGGTCCAACCCCAGGATATTGGCCAGATGCCAGCTGATGGCCTCTCCCTCACGGTCCGGGTCAGTTGCCAGCAGAACGCCGTCGGCCTGCTTGGCTTTTGCCTTGAGCTCCTTGATGAGCTTGGATTTATCCTTGATATTGATGTACTGGGGGGCGTAGTCATGTTCCACGTCGATGCCCAGC
>NZ_JARFIS010000596.1:0-307 GCF_029076575.1 Faecalibacterium sp. DFI.5.82 | reverse complement strand
ATCCGCTGCCGGTATACGGTGCAGATGATACGCTGGATTTTCTGGATGCAAACGGCATCGTGCCTGCCAGCTGTGAGCTGCGCACCCTGTCCGGCGGGGAAGAGGATTTGGGAGATTTCGGCGTGACGATGTTCCCCACCAGCCACGACGTGCCCTGCGTGGGCTACCGCATCCACACCCCGGACTACAAGACCATGACCATTGCCACCGACCTGGGAGTCCTGACCCCGCCGGTACATCAGGCCCTGAGCGGCTGTGACCTGGTGGCGCTGGAAAGCAACTACGACCTCCAGCAGCTTTGCCGAGC
>NZ_JARFIS010000595.1:0-307 GCF_029076575.1 Faecalibacterium sp. DFI.5.82 | reverse complement strand
GGAAGAATACGCGACGCAATAAAATATTTCCCGGAATGTGTTGACGATGCCTTTGAGGAGGAGCTTGACAAACTTGAGGAAATAAAAGGTGTGAAGAAAAAGCGGTCAGAACGGTACTGCCCATATTGCGGAGAGAAGCTTGTCGGAGCAGGAGCACGATTCTGCGGGTATTGCGGAAGTAAAATATAGGGCGTGAGTGTTTTCAAAGAGTGGGAGAACAAACATGAAAACGGATAAACTGGTTTGCCCAAGTTGCAGTGCGGAAATGGAAGTGGATGAAGAACAACTGCTTTTATATTGCCCTTAC
>NZ_JARFIS010000594.1:0-307 GCF_029076575.1 Faecalibacterium sp. DFI.5.82 | reverse complement strand
TACTGACCGGGCATACCGGTAAACTGCTCTGCAACATGGAAGCTCTGGCTCAGGAAGCGCTTCACCTTGCGGGCGCGGCTGACGGTCAGCTTGTCCTCTTCGCTCAGCTCGTCCATGCCCATGATGGCAAAGATATCCTGCAGCTCCTTGTAGCGCTGCAGCACCTTCTGACCATCGCGGGCGATCTCGTAGTGCTCCTGACCCACGACCTCGGGGCTGAGGATGCGGCTGGTGGAATCCAGCGGGTCCACAGCGGGGTAGATGCCCTGAGATGCAATGTCACGGTCCTGAGCCGTGACATTGCATC
>NZ_JARFIS010000593.1:0-307 GCF_029076575.1 Faecalibacterium sp. DFI.5.82 | reverse complement strand
GTGCAGGGGAGGAGTTCCTTGCCAGAGTGTCCGGTTTCATCGAGCTGCGGCTGAAGGAGAGCGGCATCGAGGGTGCCACCATCAAGCGCCGCGTCAAGAGCATCTACGGCATCTACCGCAAGACCTTCATGCAGAACAAGACCTTCGATGAGATCTACGATATCTATGCCGTCCGTGTCATTCTGGATTCGCTGGCTGAGTGTTACAGCACCCTGGGCCTCATCCACGATATGTACCACCCGCTGCCCAACCGCTTCAAGGATTATATCTCCACCCCCAAGCCCAACGGCTACCAGAGCCTGCACAC
>NZ_JARFIS010000592.1:0-307 GCF_029076575.1 Faecalibacterium sp. DFI.5.82 | reverse complement strand
TGCTGCTGGCTGTAACGCTTGGCCCCGGTGTGGATGCCCAGATCCGCCGGGCTGGTGTGGGCGAAATCGCCGCCGGTGTGGCAGCGGATGCGCTGGGCTCCGCACTGGCCGAACAGGCTGCGGAGGCCGCTGAGGCTGAGCTGCGCCAGTGGGCCGCCCGGCAGGGAAAGTATCTGACGGGGCTCTATTCCCCGGGCTACGGGGACTGGCCCCTTGCCGTGCAGCCGCTGTTGGCAGCCGCGCTGGACACCGCCCGCCGCGCCGGGCTCTGTGTCACGGAAAACAACCTAATGACCCCCCGCAAGAG
>NZ_JARFIS010000591.1:0-307 GCF_029076575.1 Faecalibacterium sp. DFI.5.82 | reverse complement strand
CAGCTGATCAAATTTCTTGTTTTGAGTGGTCTTTTCAAAGATCGCCATAATGGTTCCTCCGTTTTAACAACAAAATTCGGTCCCTTATCCTTAATACGAACGAACCCGCAGGAAAATTGCAGAATGCCATCCCTGCGCTCCGGATTCGGAGGAATACTTTGTGATCTTCCAACAGCATACAGTAGCACCAGGGGGTGATGTGTATGCTATTAACGCTGCTGCAATTTTTCGCTACAAAATTTCTGGTGCTGGCGCTGCATCTGGAAGCGGGGAGTTTCCCAAAGCCGCTCAGTGCACGGGAGGAGAT
>NZ_JARFIS010000590.1:0-307 GCF_029076575.1 Faecalibacterium sp. DFI.5.82 | reverse complement strand
CCCCTTATCGCGCAGATACTGGTACAGCCCCTGCCCGTCATCCGGTGCATAGCCCAGCCCGAACCGGACGATGGTCGTGTCGTCCAGACCGCGCCGCCGCCAGTAAGCCCGGGCCTGCCGGGCTTCCTCGACCGTGGAATTCAGGCAGGCGTGGAAGTACCGCGCGGCTTCCTTGTTCATAGAATGGATGCGGCTGCGCAGACGGCCCGTCTTGTCGTCCTCCTGCGGCTCCGGCATTCCCGCGCGTGCAGCCAGCATCTTGACCGCCTCGGTGTAGTCGATGCTGTTGATGCGGCGGACGAAGTGG
>NZ_JARFIS010000059.1:0-479 GCF_029076575.1 Faecalibacterium sp. DFI.5.82 | reverse complement strand
CGCCATTCATCACGTCGGTGGTGCTGTTCTCGCTCTCGAGGAACAGGATCACAGGCTCGCCCAGCAGGGCGCCCATGCTCACTTAACCGTCGAGCTTTTCCTGCTCGCGGTTGATGATGCGATCCTTCAGAGCCCGGGTCATGGGGCTGTCAATCTCAGGGCTCCACTCGCGCTGGAAACTGTTGGTGATGTGCATGAGCATCCGCATGGAGACGTCGAAGATCGCGCGGGGATCCACGTCTGCGCCATAGGTATAGGCGGCGGTATGGTCGCCACACAGTACCCACTCGCCGCCCCACGCGACGGCGGTGCTGATGCCGTTCTGCGTCAGCTCCTTGCCGGTCTGCTGGTCGAAGCCGCGGTTGTTGGCGTTGGCGCCGAAATACTGCTTGATGATGGGGATAGCCTTGTTGCCGCAGGTCTCCATCGGGACGCTGTTGTGGCCGTGGTCGAGCTCATGCGCGCCGACTTCAGCCACA
>NZ_JARFIS010000589.1:0-307 GCF_029076575.1 Faecalibacterium sp. DFI.5.82 | reverse complement strand
CAGCAACGCTAACAGTATACTGGACATTCTTGCTATCAGCAGTAGTATTCTTCTAGTAAATATTATAGCTGATATCATTTGGAAGGTTGTTAAAGACAATATTATTTTTATTGCCCTGAGTAATAGTATAAGGAGTATTCAATGCCAGAGATGTCACAGCGTTATCATCAGCGTCCTTAATAGTACCCTGATTGGTTTCAACCACAACATTTGCATACTAGTTAGCATCACCAGTGAACTCGATCACAAAGGTAAAGGTCTCACCCAGATCACCAAAGCTGCCCTGAACAGTTTTATCCAGCGTCAA
>NZ_JARFIS010000588.1:0-307 GCF_029076575.1 Faecalibacterium sp. DFI.5.82 | reverse complement strand
AAGGGAATATCCATGACATCACGCACCTGAGCTGCGTGTGGACCTATGCCAAAACCATTGGTGAGCTGGAGGGGCTGGACGCAGACACGCATTTTATTCTTGAGGTGGCGGCCATCACCCACGATATCGCCTGCCCGCTCTGCCGCAAAAAGTACGGCAACACAAATGGTAAATATCAGGAGCAGGAGGGTGCCCCGCTGGTGCGGGAGTTCTTGGCGGATACCGGCATGACGGCAGAACAGATCGACCGTGTGGCCTATCTGGTAGGGCACCACCATAGTCCTGCGCAGATCGACGGCATTGACTA
>NZ_JARFIS010000587.1:0-307 GCF_029076575.1 Faecalibacterium sp. DFI.5.82 | reverse complement strand
CGGTGAAGCAGTATTTTCCAGACTATATGGGTCTGATTTTTGAGAAGATGTGCCAAGTCTACTTGCTCTATTATGCGAATGATCTTCCTATCGAGTTGAGTGAGATTGGGCAGTGGTGGGGAACCGACCCTCAAAAAAAGAAGCAGATACAAATCGATATTGTCGGTAGGCCGGTTGAGGGCAATGAATATATCATCGGCTCCTGCAAATATCGCAATGAAAAAATCGGTTTGGACGAACTGGAACTGATTCTGGAATATGCAGCAGTCTTTGGGAAAGGAACAAACTACCACTACTACATTTTCTC
>NZ_JARFIS010000586.1:0-307 GCF_029076575.1 Faecalibacterium sp. DFI.5.82 | reverse complement strand
GGCAGAAGCCATCGCCAAGGAATCCGAAGTGCCTGAATACGAACGTTTCTCTGTCCGAAAAGTCGTTGACGGTAAAATGCCGCTTTTTGCTATCTGGGATGATCTTTTTGATGACTACTGTGAAACCAATCACGCCGTTCCACAGTTTTCTAACGAGAAGCAGGCAGAATCTTATCTGGAAAATCCGAAAAAAGAAGTTGCAGACAGAGAAGCCGCCGAGTGGCTCAAAGTCGAACACGCAAAATTTTTAGCAGACAAGGACGAGCCGGAGCCGTCTGACGAAGAACTGGACGAACTGCCCATCTCT
>NZ_JARFIS010000585.1:0-307 GCF_029076575.1 Faecalibacterium sp. DFI.5.82 | reverse complement strand
TCGAAAATGAAATGACGGTGTACATCGTCATTTTTGACCGCAAAGCCTATCAGATCAGCGGCAAGCTGTTTGCCGATATTGCAGCGTACATAGATGACCGCGATGTGGATGAGCATACTGATAATCGTTCCGAGCGTCTGCGCAGGATGAACGCCTTCCGGATGGAAGAACCCATGCCTTGCGAGGCATCCGTTTGTGAAGAGGCAATCGAACAGCTCATGCCTCCCGTCTCTGCGGCGGCTGCCCCCAAAAAGGCGGCAACCATTGATGACGCGCTGGGACAGATCGACGAGAGTTTTTCCGAGAT
>NZ_JARFIS010000584.1:0-307 GCF_029076575.1 Faecalibacterium sp. DFI.5.82 | reverse complement strand
GGCTTTCGATTTTTCTGAAGGCGTCCCTTACTTTTCAGTCACTTTGAACGGGCTTACATTTAATAAGGCGGTTGTGCTCAAGCTGGGCTCTCCGGCTGATGTGCGACTTCTCATCAATGAGGAAAGCCGTCAGGTGGTGCTTCAGGTTTGCGAAGGAACAACTCCAAAGGCAACCACGTTTTACAAGCCCAAGACGAACGGTGTGCTTTCTGTAAGATGGAGTTCGCAAGATTTGGTTTCGTCGTTCAAACGATTGTTTGAGAACGATTTCCAAGAGCACGGTTACCGTGTTGACGGTGAATTGATC
>NZ_JARFIS010000583.1:0-308 GCF_029076575.1 Faecalibacterium sp. DFI.5.82 | reverse complement strand
TGGGGTGTCCCAGGCACTGCTCTCCCACTACGAAAAGGGCATCCGCGAGTGCGGCCTGGACTTTGTTGTCCGGGTAGCGGATTACTATAATGTGTCCTGCGAGTACCTGCTGGGCCGCTCGGCGGAGCGCAATGGCATGATGCTGAACGCCGATGACCTGCCCAACCCCGATAAGAAGAAGGACAACGTCGACCACGGCAGCGTTCTGCCCACCATGAACAAAAAGCTGATCTCCTACAGCCTGAACGTGCTGTATGCCAAGATCGCCGAGTGCCACAGCAAGGCCCTGACCACCGAGGTCAGCACCT
>NZ_JARFIS010000582.1:0-308 GCF_029076575.1 Faecalibacterium sp. DFI.5.82 | reverse complement strand
GTTCATATCCGGGGTGTAGATATCCTTGATCCAGTCCAGACGGTACTGTGCATCGTCCGGGCAGGTAACGTATACACCATAGTACTCATCCAGAACCGCCAGAGGCCCGCCGACACACTGCGCCTCACGGACTTCCACGGGAGAAGCATCGCCCAGAGGAGCGTGCTTCAGCATGGGCTCGCCCTTATCGTTGGTGGACATTTCAAACATGTTAAAGCCTTCCGCATCGCCGTAAGTACCCCAGTTGTTCTGCGGAGACTGGAGGGGTGCGTACATCTGATCCAGCCATGCGCAAACCAGTGCAGGAT
>NZ_JARFIS010000581.1:0-308 GCF_029076575.1 Faecalibacterium sp. DFI.5.82 | reverse complement strand
TAGCGAAATGGTCGAAAAATTATGGTTTTCGCGCGGGAACACTTCGCGCCTTCACTGCCCCGCTGCCAGTTCTTGCCAGGTAGTACCTGCGCCGCCCTGGGCGGCCTTGTACCGAGCGCCGTGCGCTCTCCGTGCAATCCTGCCGTGCGTTCTGCGGCTGTCGTTTTGCCGCATAAATCCAAGGTTTCCGGGTGCTTCGCTCCCTGCTGGTCGGGCTGGACGCTCGGCACCCGGTTGCCCTGGCTGTACGTGAGCGGGGCGCAGGTGAAAGGAGGTATAAAAGCCCTGCGTCCTTGTGAATGTCCTCT
>NZ_JARFIS010000580.1:0-308 GCF_029076575.1 Faecalibacterium sp. DFI.5.82 | reverse complement strand
GCTCCCGGCGCGATCGGCCCCTACTCCCAGGGCTTCATCGCAGGCGGTTTTTTCTACACCTCCGTCCAGATCCCTGTGAACCCCGCAGACGGCACTGTGCCCGAAGGCATCGCCTCCCAGACCGAGCAGAGCTGCTAGAACGTGGGTGCGATCCTGGAAGCCGCCGGTTCCGGCTACGACAAGGTCATCAAGACCACCTGCTTCCTGGCCGATATAGCCGACTTTGCCGCCTTCAACGAGGTCTACGCAAAGTATTTTACCTCCAAGCCCGCCCGCAGCTGCGTTGCCGTCAAGGATCTGCCCAAGGG
>NZ_JARFIS010000058.1:0-487 GCF_029076575.1 Faecalibacterium sp. DFI.5.82 | reverse complement strand
CAGAGCTGCAAGGCGTGATTTTCAAAGACCCTTCTGCGGATGCAGATGAGCCGGAAGCAGGCTGGCAGACTGCGGACGAGTATCTTTCCGGCAATGTGCGGAATAAACTGCGCATGGCTCAGCTTGCCGCTGAAAGCCACCCGGAGTTCAAGATCAATGTGGAGGCTTTGACCAAAGCGCAGCCGAAGGACCTTGAAGCATCAGAAATCGACATCCGACTGGGTGCCACATGGCTGAATCCCGCCATTGTGCAGCAGTTTATGATGGAGACTTTTCAGCCGCCCTACCGCATCCGCTATAACAACCTGATCCAAGTCCGCTACTCTCCATTTACGTCCGAATGGCGCATCGGCAACAAATCTGCCGCCGGAATGTATGATATCATGTCCACCGAAACCTACGGCACCCACCGGGCCAACGCCTACAAGATTTTGGAGGACACCTTGAATTTGCGGGACTGCCGCATTTATGATACCATTGAGGAGGA
>NZ_JARFIS010000579.1:0-308 GCF_029076575.1 Faecalibacterium sp. DFI.5.82 | reverse complement strand
CGGTGTGAAGGGCGGGCGGTACGCGCAGCGCTGTGCCCCTGCGCAGGTGTTCAGCATCGTGCTGAGCGACAGTCTGGGGGACCCTCTGGATATGATCGCCAGCGGCCCGGCGGAGCCGGATACCTCCACCTGCGCCCAGGCGCTTGCCGTTGCCGAAAAGTATCATCTGGCACTCTCAGCACAGGCCCGGGCCCTGCTGGCGCAGGAATCGCCCAAAACGCTGGACAATGTGACCACCCGGATCACCGGCAGCGTGCGGGAGCTTTGCCGTGCCGCGGCCAGCGCATGCCGGAATCTGGGATATGAAC
>NZ_JARFIS010000578.1:0-308 GCF_029076575.1 Faecalibacterium sp. DFI.5.82 | reverse complement strand
GCAGGCTGCGGGCAAACACGGAGCCGTAGCCGCTGACGCTGGTCAGATTGGCAATGGTGAAATTGCCGCTGCCATCGGTCAGGGCATAATAAACCACGATGATCAGCGGAACCACCGTGAACAGCATCCTGTCCTGCCGGAAATCGTAGAGGAAGAAGATGCTGTCACCATTACGGATGAGGAAACGGGCGCACTGACCCCGGAGGGCAATCTGACACTGGTGGACGATTATCACACCAACTCCTCCGATGGCAGCGGCCAGCAGTTTATTACGATGGTGACCAAGTAGAATGTCGCACCCGACTTGC
>NZ_JARFIS010000577.1:0-308 GCF_029076575.1 Faecalibacterium sp. DFI.5.82 | reverse complement strand
CCGCGGCGATGTGGAGATCCTGCGCCCCGGCCTTGCTATGCTGGAAGAGAAAACGCAGCTGCCGGTGCTGGGGGGCGTGCCCTACCTGAAGGTGGACATTGAGGACGAGGATTCTCTTTCCACCCGGCTGGATGCGGGCAAAACGGTCCACCCGCTGGATGCGGAAATCCTCCGCCAGCCGCACATCTCCAACTTTACCGATTTCATGCCGCTGGAGCAGCACCCGCTGCTGGGCGTACGGTATGTGCAGAATACCCGCCAGCTGGGCACACCGGTTCTCATCATCCTGCCCGGCACCAAGAACACAG
>NZ_JARFIS010000576.1:0-308 GCF_029076575.1 Faecalibacterium sp. DFI.5.82 | reverse complement strand
ACTCAAGGCAGACTTCATTATGGCAAATCCTCCCTTCAATCTCTCCGGCTGGGGTGCGGATGAACTCGATGATGATGTCCGTTGGCAGTATGGTACGCCTCCTGCTGGAAATGCAAACTTCTCGTGGTTGCAGCACATGATCTGGCATCTCGCCCCGAATGGGCGTATCGGTATGGTTCTTGCAAATGGTTCGCTTTCCTCGCAGTCCGGCGGTGAAGGTGAAATCAGCAAGAACATTATCAATGCTGACCTTGTGGACTGTATCGTTGCAATGCCGACGCAGCTATTCTACACGACGCAGATCCCGG
>NZ_JARFIS010000575.1:0-308 GCF_029076575.1 Faecalibacterium sp. DFI.5.82 | reverse complement strand
GACATGGTGGTTTTGGTAGTGGCAGGTTCAGCTTTTCCGTATAAGGGAGCCGAAGTATTCCGCATATCATCCATGAAAGACACCTCACTATCTATGTAAAAGTTTAGCCGGGATTTCTCATCCCGGCTAAAGAATAGCAGATTTCGCGTGAAATGTTGAGGATGTCAAACAGCAGGTTTGCGTTCAACAGTGCCATCATTGAGCCATGCTTCAAAGCTGGCTTTGGAAATACGGTAAGCGCCGCTTACCTTGAACCAGCGGAATTCGTTCTGATTCAGTAGTCGGTAGACAGTGGGACGGCTCAGGAG
>NZ_JARFIS010000574.1:0-308 GCF_029076575.1 Faecalibacterium sp. DFI.5.82 | reverse complement strand
TGCAATTCCCTGATACTTCTTTTCCTGTCCATTCTGATGCAGAAGATTTGAAATGCTTTCCGGCTGACTTTCCAGATAGACAAGTTCTAATGCCAGAAACCGATCAACGCAGAAGTAAGACATCAAACCCAGCAATTCCTGTTCTTCTGTTTTCAGTGCAACACGATTCGGGAAATATGCAGTGTCCATCGTTTTCCAATTCGTCTGCCATACCATGCTGGCAGTCTGCTGAAAATCCAGCTTTCCCGCCGCCACAACATGTACTGGCACTTTTGCACCATCCTGCAACCGGGTAACTTGCAGATTCA
>NZ_JARFIS010000573.1:0-308 GCF_029076575.1 Faecalibacterium sp. DFI.5.82 | reverse complement strand
CGCATACTGCGGGTAAACAACACCCCTCATCTCATACTGATAACGTCTTACGCGGCTATGCTCCTGAACCGGCTCCGGTGCATACGCAGCGGTTTCGCAGTGCGCATACTCCGGCATTTCCGCAAGATCATCCCGAACAGCACGGATAAGCGCGTCTGCCACATCATCAATGTTCTTGCCGGTCTCCACGGCAACCAGTTCGTGATTCTGGACTGCCTTGTCCAGATTACCGGTGGAGCGAAACAGCTTATATTTCATATCGTTGCCCGTCCTTTCTCTATTTCGGTCTGCCTATTCTTCCTGAAATC
>NZ_JARFIS010000572.1:0-308 GCF_029076575.1 Faecalibacterium sp. DFI.5.82 | reverse complement strand
ATAGCGCTTGCCCGCCAGTTTCATCACCTGCGCCGGGTTGTACCTGAGCAGCAGCGAGCTGTCGGGGATGTTCAGGTACGCTTCATCCTCGTCAAAGCAGGGCAGAATGTCGGGAGCCTCGTCCAGCGTGATGACTGTCAGTTCCATATCCGGGGCGATGGCAGCAAAATAGATCTCGCCACTGCTCCTGCTCTCCGACAGTGCCGCACAGTTGTGCATATCAATGGTGACTTTCTCGGAACGAATAATGGGATTAGAATCATTTTTCATAGGCATTTTCTCCTTTTTTCTATAGAAAAAGTCCCAAC
>NZ_JARFIS010000571.1:0-308 GCF_029076575.1 Faecalibacterium sp. DFI.5.82 | reverse complement strand
GCTTTGGGCAACCACAGCCGCACCAATCTGGCTGGATTTCTAAAAATTAAGCTTCGTGCTTCCGGCCTGCGGGTCGTCTATCAGCTGCGCCGCACCGAAACGGAAATGCTGGTGATCGTCATCGGTGTCCGTGCTGACGAGGAAGTGTATGAAATTGCTCAGAAACGATCCAATCAATATAATCTGCTCGGCTGATTCCCCGGCAGCATAAAAAGCCTCCTGCTCTGCGGAATGCAGAACAAGAGGCTTTTCACTTTGATTCGCCGATAGCGCAAAAAGAGCCTTCCCATTCCGGAGAGTGGGAAGGC
>NZ_JARFIS010000570.1:0-308 GCF_029076575.1 Faecalibacterium sp. DFI.5.82 | reverse complement strand
TGCGAAGGCTATTGGAAAGTTTTGCAGCAAGATTCGCGCTGCATTTTACACTATACATCCGGATGGTATATCATGCAGCGTTACCCAGTCCATCCGGAAGAATGCCGTGCCTGTCTGATCTGGGCATTTGAGCAGAGCGAAACGGAGCAGGATCTTGTTCGTAATGCTGCCCGTATTCTGGCTGAGATGTGCATCAAAGGAGATCCCGATGTCCATGCCTACCTTTTCCAAAGGCTGTATATGCCAGAACAGGCCTATGGAATTTTGGATCAGTGTTTCGACGACCTAAAACAGGAGCCTAAGTACAC
>NZ_JARFIS010000057.1:0-492 GCF_029076575.1 Faecalibacterium sp. DFI.5.82 | reverse complement strand
CCCCGGCGAAAGAAGTGTATAATAAAATAATGTAATTGCGGCTGTGCATAGCGAAATGATGTGAGAAGGGAACCGATATCGATGAACCAAAACAAGCAAGCGCCCCGGCGGCGGATGACCCGGCGGGAGTGGAGGATCCGGCGCTGCCTGCGTCTGGCACGGAACTGGGCCGTGTTTCAGGCGGCCTGCGGCGCGGCTGTTGCCCTGATGACCAGCGGCATTTTATGGCTGCTGCCCAAGGCCCACGCCCTGATCGCGGGGCCGGAGGACTTTGTGGCCAGAAATTACGATGGCACCGAATACCAGCGAACCTTGCCGATGCCCGGCTGGAGCTGGTGAACGGGAATCTGCCGCTGGACGCAGAGCCTGCCCCGGCCCTTGCGGTGGCGGATGATGCCACGGGCCAGCAGCTGGAAGCGGAAGCCGCAGAGCAGTACCGCGCCATGGCGGCAGCTGCGGTGGCTGACGGCATCACGCTGGAACTGGTGACGG
>NZ_JARFIS010000569.1:0-308 GCF_029076575.1 Faecalibacterium sp. DFI.5.82 | reverse complement strand
TGTCTACGATATCCTGCGCGCCCTGCCCGATTACGACAAAAAGCTGGACGAATTTCTGGCTCCGTGGCAGGAGGAAAATGGCTTTGCAGCCTCCTGTTGGCATGATCTGCTGCTGGCCGAAGCCACCCGCAGTGCCAGGGCAGCAGGGGAACTGTTCCGCGCCGCGCTGGCTGACTGCCCGGGCGTCCGGGAGCAGGAGTTGGCCGTTGCCGAGGATAAGAAAACGCCCTCTGCCCGGGAAAAGGCAAAAAATGCCGTGCTGGAAAAATATACCGATGCACAGGAACGGCTGGACAGGGCTGCCGCCC
>NZ_JARFIS010000568.1:0-308 GCF_029076575.1 Faecalibacterium sp. DFI.5.82 | reverse complement strand
CACAGACAGCCGAGGCGGCACCACTTCTGTCCCACAGTAAGGAGGGATAGACATGGCCGTCATGGCATCGTGGAACGGCAAGACGTGGGGCGTCTCCTGCCAGAGGATCGCCGCACTCAACGGCATCTCCCACAGCGTCGAGCTCGACACGGAAAACAGCGACGACAAAGCCGGATCCCCGGCGACCAAGACCAAGGCGCTCTAGCTGCAAAGCATGAGCTTCGACTTCGATCTGGCCGCCGCGGTCGGCTGCGACGTGCGCAGCGAGTACGAGTCGTGGACGGCGCTGGTCGGGCAGTATGCCCCCT
>NZ_JARFIS010000567.1:0-308 GCF_029076575.1 Faecalibacterium sp. DFI.5.82 | reverse complement strand
CGCTTAAAAGCCCCACTGGGGCTTTCATTGTTCTGCTTCGCTCCACAAACGCGAAGTTATCTGGTTGATGCAATTTTATCAGTCGGCCATGATCTCCTGAGAGCCCCATAGGAGATTAAGAAGTTCGCAAGCCAACCAGCTGGTACAGCAAGCCAGACAAAGGCAATGCCGAAACGCGGTGCACAGATCAGGGCAACGGACAGACGAATCGCAAGGTTCACCATGTTTGCAACGAGGAACGGACTCATAATTCCGAGACCGCGAAGGACTCCATCGGTTGCGATCTTGATACCCATGAAGATGTAAAA
>NZ_JARFIS010000566.1:0-308 GCF_029076575.1 Faecalibacterium sp. DFI.5.82 | reverse complement strand
AGCAGGTGTTCCTGGAGATGAAAAGGGAGCATCCCAGCATCGCTCTGGGTACGGTATATCTGCCCCCATTCCGGGAGCAGGAAAAGACAATCTTATGGAGGAGAAGTATCATGAACACTCACGTATCTCTTCTGCTCAACGAGCAGATCAATAAGGAGTTCTACTCCGCCTATCTGTATCTGGACTTTGCCAACTACTACGCCGCCGTCGGACTGGACGGCTTTGAGAACTGGTACCGGGTACAGGCGCAGGAGGAACGGGATCACGCGATGCTGTTTTATCAGTATTTGCAGAATAAAGGCGAGGAC
>NZ_JARFIS010000565.1:0-308 GCF_029076575.1 Faecalibacterium sp. DFI.5.82 | reverse complement strand
GCTGGCCCTGGGCTGGGCCACCTACAACGGCGACCACATGAGCATGTACGGCGTGAACGCAGGCGTACCCAAAACGCTGGTGCGCCACCTTGTCCGGTACGAAGCCGACATAGCCGCCACCCCGGCCCTGAAAGAGGTGCTGCTGGACATCCTCGACACCCCGGTGTCCCCCGAGCTGCTGCCCGCCAAGGACTACGGCGAGATCGCACAGCGCACCGAGGATCTGGTGGGCCCCTATGAACTGCACGACTTCTACCTTTATTATGTACTCCGCTTCGGCTTTGGCCCGGCAAAGATCTTCCGGCTGG
>NZ_JARFIS010000564.1:0-308 GCF_029076575.1 Faecalibacterium sp. DFI.5.82 | reverse complement strand
GGCAACGATATGAAATATAAGCTGATTCGCTCCCCCGGTAATCTGGACAAGGCAGTCCAGAAGCACGAACTGTTTGCCGTGGAGACCGGCAAGAACATTGATGATGTGGCAGACGCGCTTATCCGTGCTGTTCGGGATGATCTTGCGGATATGCCGGAGTATGCGCACTGCGAAACCGCTGCGTATGCACCGGAGCCGGTTCAGGAGCATCGCCGCGTAAGACGTTATCAGTATGAGATGATGGGAGTTGTTTACCCGCAGTATGCGGAGAAGAATATCCTGATTGATTATGGCGTGATTGAAGAGGC
>NZ_JARFIS010000563.1:0-308 GCF_029076575.1 Faecalibacterium sp. DFI.5.82 | reverse complement strand
GGCAGGGCGATGTTCATCACCAGATCGGGCTGGTAGCTCTTGATGAGGGCGATGACCATCGCCCTGCCCTATCAGGATCTGACCATCATGGATGCCTGCCTGGCCAGCGGCGTGAACTACATGGACACCGCCAACTACGAGCCTGAGAACACCGACGACCCGGAGTGGCGCGCCATTTACGAGAAGCGCTGCAAGGAGGCCGGTTTCTCCGCCTACTTTGATTACAGCTGGCAGTGGGCCTACGCCAAGAAGATTGAGGAGGCCGGCCTGACCGCCCTGCTGGGCAGCGGCTTTGACCCGGGCGTGAC
>NZ_JARFIS010000562.1:0-308 GCF_029076575.1 Faecalibacterium sp. DFI.5.82 | reverse complement strand
AACTGGCGGATCTCAGCCGGGACATCGTCCATGTGGCCGGGCGGCTGGGAGACGAGAGTTTCCGTCCATTGCAGACCGCCGGATTGCAGGGAAACAGCCTGAGCTACCGCAACAGCCGCATTGAGGAGCTGAAGGAAATCAGCGGAAACCGGGATATGACCCAGGGCGGCACCGCAGGCGGCGTGTCGGCGGCAAGTGCCATTGCGGCCCTGCAGGAGGCGGGCAGCAAGCTCTCCCGCGATATGCTCAAAAGTGCCTACCGGGCCTTTGCAAGGGAGTGCTACCTCATCATTGACCTGATGCGGCAG
>NZ_JARFIS010000561.1:0-308 GCF_029076575.1 Faecalibacterium sp. DFI.5.82 | reverse complement strand
CGCCCAACAGAAAGCGGACCGCCCGGGGCGAGCGCTGAGAGAAAACGGTCAGCCTGCCTCCCCTGCTGGCAAAAAGCTGCAGCACGTCCCGCTGGAGCTGGGGCAGGTTGCCTGCGGCATCCAGCAGCAGGCTGTCCAGATCACAGAGGACTAAGGTCTGGTCAATGGTCGTCTCTTTCATAGGTTATTTCCTCCTGTGCGCTGACGGAGCGTGGTCAAGAAGCGGGTGAAGTAATCCGGCAGCTCAGAATCGAACCGCAGGTGTTCCCCCGTGATGGGGTGAATAAACCCCAGCGTTTTTGCATTCA
>NZ_JARFIS010000560.1:0-308 GCF_029076575.1 Faecalibacterium sp. DFI.5.82 | reverse complement strand
CGGCTTCCTGGCCTGCATTGCACTGGCCAGGAAGCCGGGCAGACGATACAGCAGAGTCATCAGCACCACGATGAGGGCATAGGCAATGAGTCCGGCCAGCACCATGGCGCTCAGGCTGTTCTCGCCCAGGCTGGGGCTGACGGTGGACTAGCTGTCCACAGTCAGGGCAAAAGGCAGTGCACCGGAATTGATCTGGCGGGCCATCTTGACCACGTCCTCCTGCGTGAAGGGATGGGACGCGGAACTGGTGATGATGGCGGCACCATCGGTAATGGCCGCATTGACCGTTGCGGTGCTCACGTTCTGAT
>NZ_JARFIS010000056.1:0-499 GCF_029076575.1 Faecalibacterium sp. DFI.5.82 | reverse complement strand
GCTGGTGCTGTTCCTCTTCGGTCAGCCCGCTCAAATTTTGCGCATCCCAATCGAAAAATACCTGGTGGCAGGTCCGGAATGCTCTCACACCCGCCGGGGTCAGCCCCAAATGATAACTGCGGCCCTGCTTTTCCCGGGTCATAAAGCCATCTTCCACCAGCTTGATCACGCTGCGCTGGCAGTGGCCCCAGTCCAGGTGCAGTTTTTTGGTCATCTCAGCCGGGGTGCAGCCGGGATGTTTGCACACGTAGATCACAAAATACATCATGCCAAAGCTCAGGCCGAACTCCTGCAGCTGCTGGGTGGTGTAGGCTGCGAACTGCTTGTAAAACTCCATCACGTAGAAGGATATGGTCGATTGGATCACTCTTTGCATCTCCTTTACTTGACAAGGTCTAGTATAATCACATTACTTGATAAAGTCAAGTACTTATTTCAAAAAAATTCTCCCTGCTCCGTATTTCTGTTTCGGGAGCAGGGAGAAAACGATTTTTTGCCT
>NZ_JARFIS010000559.1:0-308 GCF_029076575.1 Faecalibacterium sp. DFI.5.82 | reverse complement strand
TGCTGCACTTCCGCAGTCTGATGAACGACTACCATCTGAAAGACCTGTCGGGTAAAATCAAATCGGTGCTGTATGCAAAAAAGAAAAGCGGCCAATACCTGACCGCCTATGCTCCCTACGGATACCGCAAGAGTGATGAAGATAAACACCGGCTGGTGGTGGATGAAGAAGCCGCCGCTGTGGTGCGGGAAATCTATCAGATGTGCTGTTCCGGCATGGCCTACGGTAAGATTGCGGCGGCGCTGAACAAGAAAGGCATCCTTTCTCCCCGCTGGTATTGGGAACTGCACTACGGGAAAAAAGGCGGC
>NZ_JARFIS010000558.1:0-309 GCF_029076575.1 Faecalibacterium sp. DFI.5.82 | reverse complement strand
AATTACGAGGAGCTTTCCCATGGGGCGGAGCGGATGGAGCTGCGGTATGCCGCCCAGTTTGAGCAGGGTGGTCTGGCAGCCATGCTCAAAGCCCGCCAGAATGAGGAAGTACGGGCCGGGCCGAGCCTGTGCGGCCCCCACCGGGAAGATCTGGAGCTGCTGCTGGACGGCCAGCCCGCCAGAGTGTTTGCCAGCCAGGGGCAGCAGCGCTGTGTGGTGCTCAGCCTGAAAATGGCCGAAGCCTCCGCTGCTGCTGCCTTCACCGGGGAGCACCCCGTCATCTTGCTGGACGACGTGCTCAGTGAGCTG
>NZ_JARFIS010000557.1:0-309 GCF_029076575.1 Faecalibacterium sp. DFI.5.82 | reverse complement strand
AGAGCCGCAGCAGGGCGCTGGGCTGATAATATAGGTACACGCCGTCTGTGGCCAGCACGCCGCACCGCTCGACCGGTACCGGGGCCAGGGCACTGAGCGCCATATCCAGAAAGCGGAAGTCGAGGTACAGCCCGCTGCGCACCACAGCCAGCACCTCGCCGCCAATCCGGGCCTGCCACTCCTCGTGGGTCTCTGGCCGTTTGGATGCAAAGGGATTGCGGGGGTCGAATAATTTTTCTTTGGGCAAAAAATTCACCTACTAGGGAAAGATTTCATTCGTCCAACCTCTCCGTCATTGCTTCGCAATGC
>NZ_JARFIS010000556.1:0-309 GCF_029076575.1 Faecalibacterium sp. DFI.5.82 | reverse complement strand
CCTTCCAGTATAGGAGCGCCGAATTCGATAAATACAAGACTGCGGAAATGATAAACAAAATATCCGCAACCCCAAACAGCAAATATTGATTCAGAGTTGGAGCGTCAAATCCAAGGAAGTAGGCTTATTCCAGTTCTGCGATGGAAAAAATCGGGATAGCGGTCAATACAGCACCAGCCAGAAGTCCGCAAAGATATCGGGAAAACCCTATTTTTCTGTGTTAAACAGCACCTGCGATTGCCCAAAGCAGCGTCAGTGCAGGGAAAAGGACATTCCCCCAATACATGAGCTTTACAGGAAGCGGATGTC
>NZ_JARFIS010000555.1:0-309 GCF_029076575.1 Faecalibacterium sp. DFI.5.82 | reverse complement strand
CCATGCAGAAGTTTGAAGAAAGCAACGAAGCTCTTTCGGAACGCCGGAACAGTATCGTGAAGGCTGATGAAGCGCATCGTGGGCAATATGGTCTCAATGAGAAGGTTGTGGTCAAGCAGAAGGACAACGGCGAAGTCGAGGCGAAAACTGTTATCGGCACTGCCCGCATTATAAGAGACACGCTTCCTAATGCGACCTACATTGGATTCACCGGAACACCGATCTCCACAAACGACCGCAGTACACGAGAGGTATTCGGTGATTACATCGACATCTATGATATGACTCAGGCAGTTGAAGATGGCGCGA
>NZ_JARFIS010000554.1:0-309 GCF_029076575.1 Faecalibacterium sp. DFI.5.82 | reverse complement strand
CCGCTTCCGGGTCTAGGATTTCCACCTCGTCGGAAGTCAGCAGGAAACAGTTGTCGATCTCGCGCTTGGCGCTGAAAGATTTACCGGAACCCGGCGTACCGAGAATCAGTCCATAGGGGTTTTTCAGCAGATTGCGGTCCACCATGATAAGGTTGTTGGACAGGGCGTTGATGCCGTAGTACAGCGCCTCCTTACAGTTCTGGAATAATTCCTGTGTGGTGAACGGCACAAAGATCGCCGTGGAACTGGTGGTCAGCCCCCGCTGAATCTCGATCTGATTCAGACCCAAAGGCAGGCAGCTCATCAGCC
>NZ_JARFIS010000553.1:0-309 GCF_029076575.1 Faecalibacterium sp. DFI.5.82 | reverse complement strand
CGCCAATGTCGATACCGGCGTGGGCGCGGATCTCCTCCACAGCAATGGGATCTTTGCACTGCTTCCAGCAGGTGGTGGCCCAGCTGCCGCCCGCAAGGGCCCGGGGCACGACACACACTTCCTCCCAGCCGTATTGTTCGGCGGCTTCCCGCTCAATGATAATGGCCCGGTTCAGGTGCTCACAGCACTGTGCCGCCAGCCTGATGCCGCGCTGAGCCAGCACCGGTGCAATGCCTGCATACACGGCCTGTGCGGCCTCCAGACTGCTGTCCTTGCCGATGTGCTCGTCCAGCGAGATCGTGGGCGGGC
>NZ_JARFIS010000552.1:0-309 GCF_029076575.1 Faecalibacterium sp. DFI.5.82 | reverse complement strand
TACTGAGCTGCGCACACAGAAGGGTGTGTCTTCAAGAGACATGAGCCTCTCAATCGGGCAGAATCCCGGCTATATTCGTGCAATCGAAAGTGGTACTGCCTTTCAGACGATGGCAAATTTCTTTTACATCTGCGAAAATTTCAACATTACTCCACAAGAATTTTTTAATTTCGGCGAGGAAACCTCCAATGGAATGAATGCACTTGTTGACCAGCTAAAACAGTTCGATGCCGAGCAGATCAATTCACTTACGGCTTTTATAAAAACAATCGTAAAAAAGTAAATTATCAAAGAACTTAATACTTGGTA
>NZ_JARFIS010000551.1:0-309 GCF_029076575.1 Faecalibacterium sp. DFI.5.82 | reverse complement strand
GCAGAAGGGCCAGCGTGTGGAGGCCCTTCTGCTGTAAGCGGCGGCGCTGCAGCACACTGCGCAGGCCCATGTAGAACATGATGCCCGCGCCGATGATGAAGATCAGTACATTGAACATTCAGTTTCCCTCATTCCGTCATTACTCGCCCGGCGGCATACAGGCCGGACGGTCAGCTTTTATTGTTCCATATTCCGGCCCAAATGCCCCTGTACGGAGTGCCCGCAATTTAGAGCATTTTTTTGTCGAACAATTTTGAAAATAGTGCTTGACTTTTCTTGTGGCTGTGGTATAATAACTAACGTTCCGAG
>NZ_JARFIS010000550.1:0-309 GCF_029076575.1 Faecalibacterium sp. DFI.5.82 | reverse complement strand
ACGGCCTGCCAGCTCCAGTGCGGTGGTGATCATGGAAGTTGTGGTGGTCTTGCCTTGGGTGCCGGAAACGCAGATGCTGTCCTTGTACAGGCGGCTCACATAGCCCAGCAGAACACTGCGCTCCACAGTGGGGATGCCATAGGAAGCGGCAGCGTTCAGCTCCACGTTGTCCTTGGCAATGGCGGCAGAGTAGACCACCAGGTCAGAGCCGATCTCGTTGTCCGCAGCATGACCCAGGCTGACCTTCACGCCCATCTCCCGCTCCGAGCGGATGATGCTGCCGTCCGGCAGCGATGTGCTGGACGGCAG
>NZ_JARFIS010000055.1:0-500 GCF_029076575.1 Faecalibacterium sp. DFI.5.82 | reverse complement strand
GACGCGCTGGATGAAGCGGGATTTGCCGAGATCATCCTCTGCCCTGAGACGATGGGAAAGATCGGCCAGCTGGGTACGCTGGAGGAGGTGCTGGCTCTCTGCGGAGTGGACCGACGCATCACCCCCTGCATCGACTTCGGCCACCTCAACGCCCGGACGCTGGGCGGCATCCGGTCCAAGGCGGATTATGCCGCTATCCT
This sequence comes from Faecalibacterium sp. DFI.5.82, assembly GCF_029076575.1. Taxonomy (NCBI): domain Bacteria; kingdom Bacillati; phylum Bacillota; class Clostridia; order Eubacteriales; family Oscillospiraceae; genus Faecalibacterium; species Faecalibacterium sp. DFI.5.82. The sequence goes on along the minus strand of NZ_JARFIS010000055.1, from coordinate 300 downwards.
TGACCGCATCGGGGAGGCGCTGGGGGATGAGCGGGCCCGGCAGTTCCATGTCCATTTTTCCCGCCTCGAGTATTCCAAGGGCGGTGAAAAGCGGCACTGGACCTTTGCCGAGACCCAGTTCGGCCCCGAACCCCAGCCCCTGATGGAGCTGCTGGCCGAGCGCGGGCTTGCACCTGTCATCATCTGTGAGAGCGCCTGTACGCAGGCAGAGGATGCACAGACGATGCAGAGAATGTATTGTGGAAGAACTTTTTTCTGATTTTATCGTCTTTTTTGCTCAAACCCCTTGCCAAACCATGC
>NZ_JARFIS010000549.1:0-309 GCF_029076575.1 Faecalibacterium sp. DFI.5.82 | reverse complement strand
GCCAAAGGTCACCAGGATGCCCATGGCAATGGAGAGGGAGTAGAACATCTGCCCCATGTCGGAAACCACGGTCATCCACGAGAAGTTGGCCGGGTTGGGCACCAGAAAATACTTTACACCTGCCAGCGCGCCGGGCCGTGTGACCGAGTAGACAGCAATGACCACCGAGAGCACCACCAGCACAGGCATCATCACCTTGGAAACGCGCTCCACGCCGTTGCGCACACCTGCAAAGATGATGCCCAGCGTGATAAAGGTGAACAGCAGGAACGCGATCTCGGCCAGCAGACCGTTGGAGTTGAAGCCGGA
>NZ_JARFIS010000548.1:0-309 GCF_029076575.1 Faecalibacterium sp. DFI.5.82 | reverse complement strand
GCTCCGGATGGTGGGCAGAACGCCCGCCAGCGAATCCGCTGTCAACAGAAAAAGCACACCTTCGGGCGGCTCCTCCATGACCTTCAGCAGGGCGTTGGCCGATACCTCGTTCATCCGCTCCACATGGTAGAGCAGCACTGCGCGCCCCTCTGCCGAAAGGCTGGTATTGAAGATCTCGCTGCGCATGGCCGTGACCTGACCGACCAGATACCGCCCGCCGCGGCCCATACCGGTCACGGAGAGGGCTTCCCGGACGATGCCTGTCTCGATCTGGCCGCTGTCGCGCTTACCGGCCTTTGCCACGGCACG
>NZ_JARFIS010000547.1:0-309 GCF_029076575.1 Faecalibacterium sp. DFI.5.82 | reverse complement strand
CCCAGCAGGAGCGTGAACACGGTGCTCTTGCCCGCACCGGTGCGGCCCACCAGCGTGACCTGCTCCCCCTGTTTCACGGTCATGGAAAAATCCTTCAGAATGTGCCGCTCCCCATAGCCGAAGGAGACGTGCGCAAATTCCACATCGCCCCGGGCAGCCTCCCTGCGCGCGGGAGGGATCGTGCGCTCCGGCTGGTCGAGAAAGGCATCGCTGCGCCTGACACCCGCCATGGCCGACTGGATGGTCTGGATCTACATGCCCAGGCTCTCAATGGGGGCAAATATGCGGGAGATGTAGTTGATGATAGCC
>NZ_JARFIS010000546.1:0-309 GCF_029076575.1 Faecalibacterium sp. DFI.5.82 | reverse complement strand
CCATCAAATTTGAGCTGTCCTTCGTGAACATGGCAACCGACAGCACCGAGTTTGAGAAAAGCATCCGTATCCCGTACCATCGAGATGGTTTCGATTATGTTCGTGCGGAGTATTCCCAGATGCTGCGCCAGCAGCTTGCCAAGGGCAATAATGGTCTGACCAAGACCAAATTCATCACCATTGGTGTGGAGGGCGAAAGCATGGCACAGGTCAAGCCCCGGCTTGACCACATCCAGAATGACCTGCTGAACAACTTCCACCGGCTGGGGGTGCAGTCAAAGCCCTTGAACGCTGCCCAGCGGCTGAAGC
>NZ_JARFIS010000545.1:0-309 GCF_029076575.1 Faecalibacterium sp. DFI.5.82 | reverse complement strand
GGCTGGTGGAGCCCGGGATGCCCGGCATCTCGCGGTAATCCACGTCCCGGATCTTGGGGTTCACGTCGGTGCACATCCGGGGCTCCACCAGCCTGCGCCGCGCATGGAAGATCATGCGCGACCAGCAGATCGACACCCTGTCCATTACCAGCGCGGACAACGAGCTGGAGGGCATCATCACGGTGAAGGATCTTGCCACCGCCAACCTGGACGTGTTCGATACCGCGGTGCTGGCCAAGAGCCGTACCTCTTATAAGAACATCCTTGAAACGCTGAACGGCACAATGGTGGTGGGCAATGCCGACGCGG
>NZ_JARFIS010000544.1:0-309 GCF_029076575.1 Faecalibacterium sp. DFI.5.82 | reverse complement strand
TATGAATCAGCAGCAACCCCTCCCCCGCCGCCGCCTGACCCGGGCAGAGATCCGGCGGCGGCGACGCAACCGCGCCATCCGCCGCATCGCCGGGCTGACCCTTGTGGTCTGCGTGGCCGTGGGCGGTGTGTCCGTCCTGCTTTCCCACCGCAAGGCCCCGGTGCCCACGGCAGATGCCGCCGGGAGCGCCGCCAATAGTGCGGCCAGCAGTCTGCCGTCGGCTGAGCCGAGCAGCAAGGCGGAGAGCAGTGCCGCGAGCGGAGCCGCCGCCGAGAGCGTGGAGAGCCGGGACAACCTGCTGGGCCTGAC
>NZ_JARFIS010000543.1:0-309 GCF_029076575.1 Faecalibacterium sp. DFI.5.82 | reverse complement strand
TGTTTGGTGAAGCTGGCAATTGACAAAAGCGACAGTCGTTGGATAAAATAAAGCCAGAAGGGGCCCTGTTTCAAAATGGAAAGGCACCCTGCATATTATGAAAAACACAACAAAACGACTGGAGGTCCCGACATGAAAATGCTGAAAAAACTGGCCGCTTTGATTCTGGCGGCGACCATGGTACTTGTTCTGTTCACCGCCAGCGGCGGTGATACCGCCCAGAGCCCCGAGGCTCAGGCGGAAGCTCAGATGATGAGCACAATCAATGCAAATCGCCCAGAGGGAAAGAAACTGGAAAATAACGCACAG
>NZ_JARFIS010000542.1:0-309 GCF_029076575.1 Faecalibacterium sp. DFI.5.82 | reverse complement strand
AGCACTGTGCGCGATGCGTTCAGCTCGGCGTATACGGATATGTGTATGCAGTATTCTGATGATGCGTTGATCTCCAAAGAGCTGGATCAGTTCCGCCGTGCAGAGCAGATCATTGTGACACTGGATGTCATGATGGATGATTTTGCTAAACGCAGCGGCGTGGAGGAGATACAGGATTTTAAGAATGTATTTCAGGTCTGCTACGGCCCCGGCGGTAACATGAGCCGCGTCATCAACCAGACCCACGATATCATCTGCGAGCGGATGGAAGTGGAGGATGAAATCCAGGCGAAGATCCATGCAAATGAA
>NZ_JARFIS010000541.1:0-309 GCF_029076575.1 Faecalibacterium sp. DFI.5.82 | reverse complement strand
CTTGTGCGGCACAATGGCCGCACAGATGGTAATAGAGACGTGAGGAAGTAGACCGATGAGAGACCCCTATGAGGTTCTGGGCATCCAGCGCGGTGCCAGTGAAGACGAGAGCAAAAAGGCTTACCGTGCCAAGTGCAAGCGCTGGCACCCTGACCTGAACCCCAACGACCCCACCGCCGAAGAGCACTTCAAGGAGGTGCAGGCGGCATACGATGCCATCACCAAGGGCGAGACCGGCCCCCAGATGGGCGGCGACTACGGCGGTGCCTACGGCCAGCAGAGCGGCCCCTCCTACGGCGGCTATCAGCA
>NZ_JARFIS010000540.1:0-309 GCF_029076575.1 Faecalibacterium sp. DFI.5.82 | reverse complement strand
CCAGTAACCCATCCCGTCCAGAATATCCAGCAGGGCGCGGTAGAGGGTATCCCCCACACCAAAGCCCCGGGCATCGGGGGCACAGTAGATGGTGCTCTCCACAGCCCAGGCGTAGGCCTCCCGGGGGTGGTAGCGGTGGGCGCAGGCGTAGCCCAGCAGCTTACCGTCCCCATCCCGGGCCAGCAGCAGAGGGATCAGCGCACGGGTGCTGTCCACCCAGTTCTCATACTCCGGCAGGGCAGAGGGCGTTACCTGAAAGGTTGCCGTGTGGTGCAGGACATACCAGTTGAAGATGTCCAGGATCTCTGC
>NZ_JARFIS010000054.1:0-500 GCF_029076575.1 Faecalibacterium sp. DFI.5.82 | reverse complement strand
CTTGAACGGAAATCAAGCAAAAGAGTGCAAACGCAGAAGCGAGCCTAACTGCGAGACTGACGGGTCGAGCAGTAACGAAAGTTGGAGTTAGTGATCCGGTGGAATGTGAGTGGAAATGCCATCGCTCAACGGATAAAAGTTACCCTGGGGATAACAGGCTGATCTCCCCCAAGAGTCCACATCGACGGGGAGGTTTGGCACCTCGATGTCGGCTCATCGCATCCTGGGGCTGTATACGGTCCCAAGGGTTTGGCTGTTCGCCAATTAAAGCGGTACGCGAGCTGGGTTCAGAACGTCGTGAGACAGTTCGGTCCCTATCTGTCGTGGGCGCAGGATATTTGATGGGAGCTGTCCCTAGTACGAGAGGACCGGGACGGACGTACCTCTGGCGCACCAGTTGGTCCGACAGGAGCATAGCTGGGCAACTACGTACGGATCGGATAAACGCTGAAAGCATCTAAGCGTGAAGCCGACCCAAAGATAAGATATCCCACTGATTG
>NZ_JARFIS010000539.1:0-309 GCF_029076575.1 Faecalibacterium sp. DFI.5.82 | reverse complement strand
GCCGCCGCACCAGCCCAGAAACAGGCAGAGCAGAAGGTACTTCTTTTTGTTCACCTTGTGCCTTACGCGGTTCTTTTTCCAATCGTGATACTTACCAAAGAGGCCCGGGCTCTTCTCCTTTTCAAGATCGATGCCGGCTTCCAGCTTGGCATCCTGCAGCGCCAGTTCCGCCTTGATAAAGTCATCCCGGGTGAACTCTTCGCCGGTCTCCAGCTTGTGGAACACATCGTCCGTTACCTGATGGCGGCTGCCGGTGCCGTAATAGCCGGTGCTCCAATCGTCTTTATCCTCGTCGTAGTGCTCCACATC
>NZ_JARFIS010000538.1:0-309 GCF_029076575.1 Faecalibacterium sp. DFI.5.82 | reverse complement strand
AGCAGCTGGATACCCTGCAGGCCGAAATACTAGAAGCACACTGACAGACAAAAAAATGAGACCGCACCGCGCGGTCTCCTTTTTGCGTTACAGGGCAACATCCAGCGCCATCATCAGGGCAAACCCTGCTACCACGCTGATGACCCCCGCCGGTTCGTCTGCCTCCACGGCTTCCGGGATCATCTCCTGTGCCGTCACACAGACCATCCACCCGGCGGCAAGGCTCATCAGCCAGGGCAGGGCTGCACTGACCCACCCGGCCAGTGCAAGGGCCAGCAGGCCCCCCCGCGGCTCTACAAGACCGGAGGC
>NZ_JARFIS010000537.1:0-309 GCF_029076575.1 Faecalibacterium sp. DFI.5.82 | reverse complement strand
GGTGCTTGTAGGCACAGGGTTTCAGGTTCTTTTTCACTCCCCTCCCGGGGTGCTTTTCACCTTTCCTTCACAGTACTATACGCTATCGGTCACTGGGTAGTATTTAGGGTTGGAGGGTGGTCCCCCCATATTCCGACCAGGTTTCACGTGTCTGGCCGTACTCTGGATCCTGCGCAGCTCTTTCCGTTTTCACCTACGTGGTTCTCACACTCTCTGACCGGCCTTCCCATGCCGTTCGGTTAACAGATTAAGTCTTAAAAGCAGTCCGTACCCCGAAAGTATTTCTACTCTCGGTTTGCCCTCTTCCGC
>NZ_JARFIS010000536.1:0-310 GCF_029076575.1 Faecalibacterium sp. DFI.5.82 | reverse complement strand
AATGGATTTTGCCGTGAATGCCGGAAGCGAGAGAGTCACCAACCTTGCGGACGGTTTTATCCGCTTCAAATTGCAGCTTGCCTTTGCCCTTGGGCTATTTCAGCTCATCCTCAAAATGAAGGCGGGTTTTGCCCTTGCCGGTTTCCTCATTAAAGACACGCTCTTTCTTGAGGACCTTGTGCGTGGGCAGCTTCTCGGGGGCAGCGTCCAGACGCTCATGCGCCTTCTCGGACTTCCTTTCGATCTTCTGCATCCGCTTCGTGGGCGGGACGGCATCGTCCGAGACCGGCTTTGCGGAGGCAGTCTCCGC
>NZ_JARFIS010000535.1:0-310 GCF_029076575.1 Faecalibacterium sp. DFI.5.82 | reverse complement strand
TTTTTAATGGCCTGTTTCTGCTGCCAGCGTGAAAACGGATTGCTGGTAAGCTGGGGATTTTCCCGCAAAGACTTCAGATACAGGGCGTTTACATTAGCCTTTTCCAGCTTTTGTTCCGCCTGTGCCGCCTTGCGGTATGGCTTCAGCTTGTTACTGCGGTAGCCTTCCCGGAACAGCCGCACACCGGTTTCAACAGCTTCCTCGGACTTGTGGGAGCTATCCACGCCCACATTGTCCTGTTCCTTTTCACGGATTTCCTTGTGGAGTTTCCCCAGCGCCGCATCTCCCGGAGCATCCCGGAACGCGTGGG
>NZ_JARFIS010000534.1:0-310 GCF_029076575.1 Faecalibacterium sp. DFI.5.82 | reverse complement strand
AATATTCTAGATCTGCTGTTCCTTTACTTCAATTTCCTGCTGGATGGAGAGAACTTCCTCTTCCAGCTGCTTCTGTTCGTCATCGTAGCTCTGACTCATCATGTCGAAGCGGTCATCGCTAAGCTTTCCGTTAACATTGTCCTCGTAAATCTTCATGAACAGCCTTTTGAGGATGGGCTTTGAACCAGGAAATATTCTGGAGCCTGCTATGGGTATCGGCAACTTCTTTGGTATGCTCCCTCCTGAAATGCAGAGCAGCCGTTTGTATGGTGTGGAACTGGATTCCATCACCGGCAGAATTGCTCAGAAG
>NZ_JARFIS010000533.1:0-310 GCF_029076575.1 Faecalibacterium sp. DFI.5.82 | reverse complement strand
GGAAGGCGCGGCGGGTGTACTCGCCGGGGGCGGCGGGGGCGGCACCGGCTGCGATGCAGCTTTCCACCAGCCGCCGGGCCACCGCACAGCCGCCGTGGCAGGAAAGCTCCACCACAACCTCGCCGGTGTAGCTGTGGGGAGCCCGGAAGAAGAGGGCCACGCCCTCGTCAAAGGCGTCCTCCCCTTCCATGAAATGCCCAACCAGAGCGGTGTAGCCCTTGGCCTCCTCCACCCGCTTATCGGGATTGGCCGGGCAGAACACCTTTGCCGCCACGGCATAGCTCTCCGGGCCGGAATGACGCACCACGGC
>NZ_JARFIS010000532.1:0-310 GCF_029076575.1 Faecalibacterium sp. DFI.5.82 | reverse complement strand
CGGCCACCTGTCTGGAGCTCTCGCTCAGGGTGTAGAGCCCAGCCTCGGAGAGATCGAACTCGGTATATCTGGAAGGAATGGCCCGGACAAAGAGATTGACCAGCACAGCCAGCACGATCACAGCCGCGGCAATGGCTGTCGACCACACCCCGCTGCGGAACACCCGCCCGTCACCCGAGGAGATATGCTTTGCAAAAATCTTCATCTGTGTTCCCTCCTCTCAGTTCCAGCGGCGCTTCTCCATGTCCTGCGCCGTAAGGAACAGGAACACTGCCGTCACAGTCAGATAATAGACCACGGCAGGGATGGA
>NZ_JARFIS010000531.1:0-310 GCF_029076575.1 Faecalibacterium sp. DFI.5.82 | reverse complement strand
TTATCACACGCCGCGCGGCGCTGGGTGGACAGGCGGAACATCTCCTCCCGCTTTTCCCGGTCATCGGCCACAAGGGCGTTGCGCATCTCGTTCAGCGCCCCGCTGAACTGGTCGATCTCGGAGATAAGGTTTTCCTTGTTCCAGAGGAACAGCTCCGCCCACATCTTATCGTTGATGCGTGCAATACGGGTCAGGTCCCGGAAAGAATCTCCGGTGTACTCGCACAGCGAGGTTTTGTCATTGGCGCACATCAGGCTGACGGCGATGGCATGGCAGAGCTGGCTGACATAGCCGATCATCCTGTCATGCT
>NZ_JARFIS010000530.1:0-310 GCF_029076575.1 Faecalibacterium sp. DFI.5.82 | reverse complement strand
CCCAGGCCGTAGTAGCTCTTGACGTCAGGGAATTTCTTGCTGTGTTCGTTCATGGTCACATATCCTCCAGGTCGGTATCGGTGACGAGAGCCAGATAGACCAGCTTCGCCTTGGTGGTGGCTCTAAAAAGTTCCTCGGGCGAAAGTTCCCGCAGGACGAACCACCAGCGGTTGTCCGGGTGCGTGATCTGTACCAGTTCGGCGTGGTTCCATTCCAGGGCGTTCTCGCCGTCGGTGGCGGTGACCCTTGAGAGCTTGCCGTCGAACGTCTCCGGGGTCAGCTCAGTGTCAGAGATGAAATTGTTGCCGCT
>NZ_JARFIS010000053.1:0-501 GCF_029076575.1 Faecalibacterium sp. DFI.5.82 | reverse complement strand
GCCTGTCTTGCTTCTGCCAGCGCCATTTCCATATAATCTTCCGGTTGCAAAATTTTTCTCCCTTATCAATTATTATTAATCAGTGTATAATGGTTTTTGTGATTTTTCTACCGCGTGAGTTATGAAGCAATCTTCATTAGAAAATAAAAAATTTGCCGCAGCTGTCAGCACCTCAATTCCTTATCGCTTAGCCACCACATGTTGTATTGACGTTTTGTAAGCGTACATTATATAGTATGTCAATGCTTGTAATTTCTTCATAACCCGCTATACTATAAAACATTAACTCAACGAAAAGTTAAAGGGGATTGAGATTTATGATTACTGTTTTCTCTAAAAACAACTGTATTCAATGCAAGATGACCAAAATGTTTCTAACGCAGCACCACGTTGACTTTGTTGAACACAATATCGATGAGCATCCAGAATATGTTGATCAACTGAAAGCTGACGGTTTTAAGGCAACGCCAGTAATCAAGCTGCCTGACGGTCAATCCTTTA
>NZ_JARFIS010000529.1:0-310 GCF_029076575.1 Faecalibacterium sp. DFI.5.82 | reverse complement strand
AATAGGAAACTTCCCAAAGACTGTCAAGACCTCCCACTTTGGGGGAGGTGGCATCGCGCAAGCGATGACGGAGAGGGTGAGCCATTTTATCGATTTGATACTGTCTAGTATAACACAAAACGCCGCTCCGGGATATCCCGAAACGGCGTTTTGACTGAATATTTTACTTTAACCGAAAATGGCTACCACGATCTGGATCCCAACACCCCCAGCCGCACCGGCAGCCCAGGTCAGGCCGGTGATAAAGAGGTTCTGCTTGCTGGAGGGGTTTGCCCGCCAGAGAACGGCCAGGCCCACGCCCGCGCCGGTG
>NZ_JARFIS010000528.1:0-310 GCF_029076575.1 Faecalibacterium sp. DFI.5.82 | reverse complement strand
GCAGGCTCACGCTGGGGACCTCCAGCGTCACATACCGGCCCCGCGGCCGCGCCAGCCCCTCCCGCGCGATCTCTACCCGGGTGCTCGTCACGCCGCCCTGACGGGCCGTTGCCACGCGCACCCCGGCGGGCAGGGCAGTTTTGCCCGGCTGACCGAACAGTTCATCGGCAAGGTCAGTTTCCCGCATAGTGCATCCCCCATCCGTCTGAATTTCCGTATTTGGGCGCTTTTCCCGCCCAAACGGTACCAGAAGTCTGGGAAAATGAAAAAATTCTAAACAAAAATTCAAAAAAGGCTTGCGCTGGTACGG
>NZ_JARFIS010000527.1:0-310 GCF_029076575.1 Faecalibacterium sp. DFI.5.82 | reverse complement strand
CTGCAACAGACGCTTTGCCTCACCGCCGAAGGTGGCGAGATCGGACGGGAAGATGTCCATATCGTAGCCGGAGCGGACAGCCTTTTTCTGCTCTTCAATCTTCATCTTGTCGAGGTCGGTGATCTTCGACTTGATGCTCTTGATTGCCTTCGCCTGGTCAATCGTCCGGATATGAAAATTGACCGAGATGTTGCTGTCCATCTCAAGGAAGTCGGCAAGCATACGGTCATTGAGTTCCGGCGCGAGGATTTGCAGGAAGCTCACCGCGCCGATGGTTCTGCCCATCTTGAAGCACTTGCCTACACGGAAG
>NZ_JARFIS010000526.1:0-310 GCF_029076575.1 Faecalibacterium sp. DFI.5.82 | reverse complement strand
GCCCGCCGTTTCGGGGGCGCAGGCCGAGGGCAGGCTCAGGGCATGGATGGCCCGGTGCCCCAGCCGCCGGGCCGCGGCAAAGTCAGTGCCGCCCGGCTTGGAAGCCAGATCCACGATCAGGCTCCCGGGCCGCAGGGCTGCCAGCACGGCTTCCGTCAGAACAGGGGCCGGGATGGTATTCACCACCGTGTCAAAGGCCGGAGCGGCCTGTTCCAGCCGGGCCAGATCCACCGCCCGCAGTCTGAAACTCTCCGCCAGTGCCCGCTGGGCCGGCCGCCGCGCGGCCACCGTCACCTGTGCTCCCAGTGCC
>NZ_JARFIS010000525.1:0-310 GCF_029076575.1 Faecalibacterium sp. DFI.5.82 | reverse complement strand
GCAAAAAAAAAACCCGAGATCGGCGCGCGTGCACGTCCGGTCTCGGGTCATTATTTACAAATGAACTCCATGTGTTGGGCGTAGTACTCCGCACCATAACACATGAGTCTCGCAAATGAAAGCAAGCCAGACAGCAGTGCTGTCATTATGTTGACTTGCTGCGCCGTCTGCAAACAGCGCCTGCTACTCCCCCCTGGGATTTTGTGATCGTTTCGTTAGTCTATCATATTTTCTGATAGAAGTCCAGGCTAACTATTTCGTCCTCGCTTTGCTGGGCTCCCCTGCTAGGGGAGCTGGCGCAAAGCGCCTG
>NZ_JARFIS010000524.1:0-310 GCF_029076575.1 Faecalibacterium sp. DFI.5.82 | reverse complement strand
GTATGGAGAATGCAAGCCGCCGTTATGACAGCGAGAAGGTCAAGAAAATGATAGAGCGTCAAAAGAAAAAGTATGGCTGGGAGTTTTTATTCCTCGGTGCAAACATCGACGCGGTTGAGACGGCAAGGCATTTCGGAATTGGTGCAGACCGAGCGGTCAACTACCACTCTGACCAGGAGGGAACGCAGCTCAACTATGAAGTTCTGAGCGAAGCGGTTTCTGCTGTCCGATGCAGCGTACCACTGGGTACGAATTGGAAAAAGCGTATTGATGAGGACTTCAATTCCAGAATGGACGGGAGAAAGCAATG
>NZ_JARFIS010000523.1:0-310 GCF_029076575.1 Faecalibacterium sp. DFI.5.82 | reverse complement strand
TGTAGGAGAACGAATAGTTCCGCTCAAACCCAAGATAGCGGGTGCCCTGAAAACTCAGCTTTCCAATGTCGCCCTCCACAAGCATTCCGTAGTCCGAACCATCAACTTCAAGTTCCATGCGGTCGCCGCTTTCCACCTGAAAAGTCACATAGTATGACGTGAACGTGCTGGTGTCGTATCCGTGCGCACCGGACACATCTCCGGCATTGGCACGACTGGAATGAGAAACATCGGTACGCTTTGCCACCACCGTTGCCGGAACGGTATGCCGCGGCGAGTGGTTGTTTTTATTCCATGTGCGGAGATTTGA
>NZ_JARFIS010000522.1:0-310 GCF_029076575.1 Faecalibacterium sp. DFI.5.82 | reverse complement strand
GTTCCGGCCCTTTCGGGCCTTGTGACAAAGTATTCCACTTCTTATTATACGGAAGAGTTATGACAAAATAAATAAGGTTTTGTATGATTTTTGGGACGCAGGCTCCGCCGCTCAGCTCATCATCAGCCGGATGATCTCCTCATTGGTCTGCCGCATCCCGTCCTTGCCCAGACGTCCGATGCCCTTGATGGTGGTATCGATGTCCTTCATCACAATGCCATCGCCGCCCTTGAACTCCTGATTGCACTTGTACATGTTGTAGCCCAGCAGCGCCGCATCCACCGAAGATGCGATCTTTGCGGCGCAGGAA
>NZ_JARFIS010000521.1:0-310 GCF_029076575.1 Faecalibacterium sp. DFI.5.82 | reverse complement strand
GCGTGATCTGGGCCATCGTGCAGGCGGCCATGGGCAGCGTGGTGGCCGGCTGGGCCTCCACCATCTGCATCGTCTGCTTTGTGGGCGGCGTGCAGCTGGTCAGCCTGGGTGTCATCGGCGAATACATCGGCAAGATCTATATGGAAACAAAGGCCCGCCCGCGCTACATCATCTCGGAGCGCACCTGGGCCCCCTATGAACGGAAGTATCACGGATGAGCAAACAGAGCTGGCGGGGCAGCACCCTGCTGAACCCGGAACCGCCGGTGCTGGTCTCCTGCGGCGGGCTGGAGCAGCCCAACCTCATCACC
>NZ_JARFIS010000520.1:0-310 GCF_029076575.1 Faecalibacterium sp. DFI.5.82 | reverse complement strand
GAGCCCACACCGAGGCCGGACTGTACAGCGCCCCGGGCCGCACCGAGATCGGCGGCAACCACACCGACCACCAGCATGGCCGGGTGCTGGCCGGCAGCGTGAACATTGACATTATCGCTGCTGCTGCCCCCAACGGCCTGAACCAGCTGCGTGTGCAGAGCGAGGGCTATGACCTCTGTGTCATCGACCTTGGCGACCTTGCTGCCCGCAAGGAGGAAGAGAACACCACCCTGGCCCTGCTGCGGGGCGAGTGTGAGGCCTTCTAGGAGCATGGCGCTGCCCTCTCCGGCCTGGACGTATATATCTCCTC
>NZ_JARFIS010000052.1:0-503 GCF_029076575.1 Faecalibacterium sp. DFI.5.82 | reverse complement strand
CCAGAAGTCTGGTGAGTTCGAGTTCAGGCCCGGCCCGCTCTTCACCAACTTTGTGCTGGCGGACGAGATCAACCGCGCCACGCCCCGTACCCAGTCGGCCCTGCTGGAAGCCATGGAGGAAAGGCAGATAACCGTGGACGGCGTGACCAGCCGCCTGGCTGAGCCCTTTATGGTGCTGGCCACCCAGAATCCGCTGGAATCCTTTGGCACCTTCCCGTTGCCAGATGCCCAATTGGACCGTTTTTTCATGCGGCTGTCGCTGGGCTATATGACCCGGGAGCAGGAGCTGGAGGTGCTCTCCCGCCCCTCGGCCCAGACCGTGCTGAACGAGCTGCAGGCCGTCGTTACTCCCGAGGAGACCGCATACGTCCGCACGGCTTTCCGGGAGGTCAAGGTCTCCGAGGAAGTCAAGCACTACCTTATGGACATCGTGGAAGCCACCAGTACACAGAGCGGCTTTGTCAGCGGCGTATCCACCCGCGGTGCGCTGGCGCTCTATCAGG
>NZ_JARFIS010000519.1:0-311 GCF_029076575.1 Faecalibacterium sp. DFI.5.82 | reverse complement strand
CCGTCCTCCAGGGCGAGGTAGAGCGTGCCGTGCTGCCGGGTGGGGAACCCCAGAAACGGCTCCCCCTGTGCCACGGCAAGGCAGAGGTCCAGCACCATCCAGCTCTTGCCCAGCTTGGGCTATGCCACCAGCACCCCCATGCCCATGGGCAGCAGGCCCTCCACCACATGGCGGATGGGCGGCAGCACCATCTCAGACAGCTCCCGGGCCGACCACGCCTGCACCCCGGCAGACTTTGCGGTATCCGGCTCCGGGGCAGCCTGCTGCGGGGCGGCCTCCGGGTCGGTCAGGCTGTTGATGTAATCGGCGTA
>NZ_JARFIS010000518.1:0-311 GCF_029076575.1 Faecalibacterium sp. DFI.5.82 | reverse complement strand
TCTTCTACATAGGACAGAAGCCGCACGTCTCTGCTGTTCAGAAGTACCTTTCCCTGATAGTCGATACCCTCACCAGCAGAGGACAATACTCGATACTCGCTAATCATCTCGGCATTTTTCTGAAACGACTTTGCCAGAAGCTCAGGAGAAATATCATCGAACTCCTCACTGTAGTTTACGAGCATATCTACCATATAATCTGCATCTCAAAGGTCGTAGAGTTCTTCCAAAGCGCCCTGAATGTTTTTGGGTGTAAACATTTTTTACCTTACCTTTCCATTGATTTTTCTCTTTTTTTCTGCCATTGCTCC
>NZ_JARFIS010000517.1:0-311 GCF_029076575.1 Faecalibacterium sp. DFI.5.82 | reverse complement strand
AGGTGCAGGATCAGTGAGTTCTGTGATGAATACCATCGGTGTGGCCTTTGCCTACGCCGTGCTGGCCCTGTTTGCCCAGAACGCCATCTTTACCCGAGGTCTGGGCGTGTCGCGCCTGATCCAGCTGGTGGGTGACGAGCGCACCAGCAGCTGGTGGTTTGCCCTGCTGCTCTGTGTTACCCAGACGCTGGTGGCCCCGCTGGCGTATTTTGCGGGCAGCCAGATCATGGATCTGCCCTACCGTGCCCAGCTCCGCCCGCTGCTCTACCTGGCCTGTGTGGCGGTGGTCTGCATCTTTGAGCACGCCCTCC
>NZ_JARFIS010000516.1:0-311 GCF_029076575.1 Faecalibacterium sp. DFI.5.82 | reverse complement strand
CAACGACCCCACCGGTTCCGGCGCAGGCATCACCAGTGCTACCTATAAGACCCTGGACATCGGCCTGTCCTCTCGTGCCCTGAAGGACGACGAGAAGGCAGACGTGGATGGCACCACCATCGCTCTGGACGGCATCGCCATCATCGTCAACAACGCAAGCAAGGTCGAGGACCTGACCGTTGACCAGCTCAAACCGATGTTCACCGGCGAGATCACCAACTGGTCTGAGGTTGGCGGCGACGACGGCGAGATCGTTCTGATCGGCCGTGAGGCTGGCTCCGGCTCCCGTGATGGCTTTGAGAGCATCGTGG
>NZ_JARFIS010000515.1:0-311 GCF_029076575.1 Faecalibacterium sp. DFI.5.82 | reverse complement strand
GGACCGAGGCCTTTATTGATGCGGGCTGCATTGTGTCCACCCCCACCTGCGGCCCCTGCCTGGGCGGCTACATGGGCATCCTGGCCGAGGGGGAGCGCTGTGTCTCCACCACCAACCGCAAGTTTGTGGGCCGCATGGGCCATGTCAAGAGCGAAGTCTATCTGGCAAGCCCGGCCACTGCCGCTGCCAGCGCCCTGACCGGCTATATCACCGACCCCCGCACGGTCTGATCGAAAAGGAGACACAACGATGAACGCAAAAGGTTCTGTTTTCAAATACCCGGATAACGTGGATACCGATGTCATCATTCC
>NZ_JARFIS010000514.1:0-311 GCF_029076575.1 Faecalibacterium sp. DFI.5.82 | reverse complement strand
ATCAAGGAGACCCTGACCGACCGCACCGGCGACGACATCCACGAAGCCGACACCCGGCAGGAGCTGATGAGCCTTTCCGCCCGGATCGGCCTGACTGTCACCTTCCAGCGGCCCGAGAAAGCCCGCTTTGCCGCCATTCTGGAAGAGCTGGCAAAACAGCACCACATCCAGATGCCCATGGATGAGCTGCTGGTCAAGGCCGAGGCCTTCGCCATCCGCGCCGGCGGCCGCAGCCCCCGCGTGGCAAAACAGTTCATCGAACAGTGCGAGAGCGGCGTGCAGAAATAATGTTTGCTTTTTCGTTTTTATGT
>NZ_JARFIS010000513.1:0-311 GCF_029076575.1 Faecalibacterium sp. DFI.5.82 | reverse complement strand
GGGAGAGGGGGCAATACGCAAGCATTGACGGAGAGGGCTATTCAGCGGGTGCTTCCAACTACTGCACCGTGTTGCCGCTGAACAGCAGCAGATCCTTGCTGTTGGCCAGCAATGCCTGCGGGCTGGTGTCAAGGTTCTGGCTCCACTGCTGGGTGCCGGACGCATCAAAGCACTCCACGGCGTTATAGGCCAGGAGATAGAATAGGTTCCCCGCCCGGACAATGGAATTTGCCGCCGAGACAGCGGCGCTGATCTGGACATTCAGGTTTTTGTCCAGCGTCACAGCCTGAGAGACCTGCCCCGATGCCAGC
>NZ_JARFIS010000512.1:0-311 GCF_029076575.1 Faecalibacterium sp. DFI.5.82 | reverse complement strand
GGACGCCTATTTCCGGGATATGTCCGGCTGTGAACTGGCAGAGATCGAACAGGCTGCCGGTGAAAAATGCCAGCCTATCGGACATATCGGCTACTACTACCCGGCAGAGGTTTGGATCTCGGAGTATGGGAAACTGTATGCGAAATATGAGTATCAGGACGAGATCGAGTGCTTTCCCGATGTGTTTGCCCTGATCGAACGGGATCTGCGGCAGTGCAAATTTGATTCCGCTGCCATGAAAACGGTTGAGGCACTGGATAATAAACTTTGAAATCCTCAAAAAGAGGGGGTACTTTTATGCCAGACTGGGC
>NZ_JARFIS010000511.1:0-311 GCF_029076575.1 Faecalibacterium sp. DFI.5.82 | reverse complement strand
ATCACCCTGATGAACGCCTTCCAGGCCGCCGATAATGTGCTGCGTCAGGGCGTGGAATCCATCTCCGCTCTGATCAATTTGCCCGCCTTCATCAACCTGGACTTCGCAGACGTGCGCTCTATGATGAAGTATGCCGGTTACGCCCACATGGGCGTGGGCAGCGCCAAGGGCGCAGGTAAGGCAGAGAACGCCGCCTAGGCTGCAATCTCCTCTCCGCTGCTGGAAACCAGCATTGCCGGTGCACACGGCGTGATCATCAACATCACCTCCAGCCCCGATATCGGCCGGGAGGATGTCGAGACTGCTGCCGG
>NZ_JARFIS010000510.1:0-311 GCF_029076575.1 Faecalibacterium sp. DFI.5.82 | reverse complement strand
CCGGCGACCCCCACGACCACACCGGGTACGGCTGCTATGCCCCCTGCATCGTGCAGGCCGTGCAGAGCGCGCTGGAGCATGAAGGGGCGGCGGACCGGTTCGAGGTGCTGGACGTGAGCGGCGAGACCGCAGCGCAGCTGTGCCGGTTCATCGACGAGGAAATGCCGGTGGTGTTCTGGGCAACGCTGGTTTTTACCCCGGTGCCCGAGGAGCGGGATCACTGGCTGCTGGCTGATGGCACCGACTTTGCCTGGAAGTGCCACGAGCACTGCCTGCTGCTGGTGGGCTACGAAGAGGAAAACTACTGGTTC
>NZ_JARFIS010000051.1:0-505 GCF_029076575.1 Faecalibacterium sp. DFI.5.82 | reverse complement strand
CTGAGCACCCGGCTGCCCCGCCGCAGGCTGCAGGAGCTGGCCGGGCTGAACGGGATGTATCACCTGAACGGTCTGCTGACCGTCTGAGGCAGGACCTGGTTTATACCCCGGACGAGGCCCCGGCCCAGCCCGTCACCGTGAAAAATGCCGTGGCAGACGGCCGCAAGACGATGGTGGGCATCGGAACAAAGATCCTGATCTGTCCGGACAAGGTGGCGTTCGATACGGCTGACGGCAGAGCGGCCCCGCTGGGTGCTGCTTGGGAGGCGGGAAGCCTGAGCGTGTGCTTTGCGCCCTGTGATGCTTCGGGGAATACCTACGAGGTGAAGGAAAAGGGCACGAAGGAGCCGGAACACCCGCAGGACGGCCAGCTGTTTCTGAAGTTGAACGAGCCGGACAAGCCCTATTCCGCAGAGAATACGCTGGAGGTGTACAGCGAGGATTCGGGCAACTGGACGGTGATCCCGCTGGACTACTGCCTTGTGAACGCTGAGGGCATCGGGGC
>NZ_JARFIS010000509.1:0-311 GCF_029076575.1 Faecalibacterium sp. DFI.5.82 | reverse complement strand
CAGCGGGATCTTTTTTAAAAGCAACAGATGATTTGCAGCAGCCAAAGATCTACTATAAACTATCCAATTATGATGGCATCAATGGCATTGTGGGACATGAGTGCATAAATGATATCATTGTGGACCGCCTTTTAAACATTCTTGAGATTGAACATCTTCATTATGATCTGATCCATGCGGACATTGATGTGGATGGAAAAGATATGGAAACCTATCTGTGCGCATCCAAAGATTTTAAGGCACATGGAGAACACAAGGTTGCCCTGGATGCATATTACCAGGCACAAAAACTAGACGGAGAAACGCCGTTG
>NZ_JARFIS010000508.1:0-311 GCF_029076575.1 Faecalibacterium sp. DFI.5.82 | reverse complement strand
CATAGATCGGGTCATCGAAGCGGTAGGGCGAATACTCCACAAGGCGCTCGTTGTTGGAGCCTGCATTGCACTCCACTGCCGCCACGATGAGCGGGTTATCTGTGTAGTCCAGATAATCCGCCACGCCCCAGCTCTTGCCGTAGGTGGCATCCGCATCAAAGAACACATTCTGGCCGTCGAACATATACAGCACCGGATACCGGCGCTCCGGGTCGGATTCGTACATGGTGGGCAGGTAGACATACACCCGGCGCTGCTCCACGCCGTTCACCGCAGGTTAGCTGACGCTCCATTTTTTGACCATTTTCCAG
>NZ_JARFIS010000507.1:0-311 GCF_029076575.1 Faecalibacterium sp. DFI.5.82 | reverse complement strand
CCTTCAGTGATCTAGTACACACGGTCCAGCTCAGCGGGGAAGCTGGGCTCGCTGGTGAAGTTGATCACAGTGTAATCGCCTTCCTCCTCGTCGTTGATGGGGTAGGCCAGACGGCGCTTGCCCCACTCGTCGATGGAATCGATCGTACCGTTGTTCTCGATCAGGGTCTTGAACTTACCAACCAGAGCGGCGGTAGCCTCCTCGTCGAGAGCGGCGATGGTTATCAGCATGGTTTCGTACTTTGCCATTTTGTAGCACCTCCTTTTGGACTTAAGGGCCTCAAGGTTATGAGGCCAAGGGTACACACGTCA
>NZ_JARFIS010000506.1:0-311 GCF_029076575.1 Faecalibacterium sp. DFI.5.82 | reverse complement strand
CCGGCCTATATCGAGGACATCAGCGAGATCCACCGCACCGAACCCTACGTATACAGCCAGATGGTGGCAGGCCGCGATGCCCCCACCTTCGGCGAGGCCAAGAACAGCTGGCTGACCGGCACGGCGGCATGGACCTTCGTGAACGTAAGCCAGTACATTCTGGGCATCCAGCCCACTCTGGACGGCCTGCGCGTTGACCCCTGCATCCCCCACACGCTGGCAGGCTACTCCGTCACCCGCCGTTACCGGGGTGCCGTCTACCACATCCGGGTGGAGAACCCCCATGCCGTGCAGAAGGGCGTGCAGAGCGT
>NZ_JARFIS010000505.1:0-311 GCF_029076575.1 Faecalibacterium sp. DFI.5.82 | reverse complement strand
ATGAGCGATGAGTTTGACATGGTGGCACTGGAGACCGTCAACAACCAGTATCTGGGCGGCGACACTTCTCTTGCCTGCTCTGCCCAGACCCAGGGTGAGATCGACCAGAAGGTGGTGGAGCTGGTCAAGGCCCAGCACGCCAAGGCTGTGCAGATCCTGACCGACAACCGCGCAAAGCTGGATGAGCTGGCCCAGTTTCTGTACCAGAAAGAGACTCTCACCGGCGATGAGTTCATGGAGATCCTGAACAGGGAAGGTTAAACCCCACCGTCAATGCTTCGCATTGCCACCGCCCCTAGCAGGGGCGGCTC
>NZ_JARFIS010000504.1:0-311 GCF_029076575.1 Faecalibacterium sp. DFI.5.82 | reverse complement strand
GACGAAAACGGAATGATCGAGATCTGATCTCCGTTTCTTGACACGCAAAATCACCTCAGAGCTCTGACAGTGCTGTCAGAAATCTCTGAGGGGATTTTTCTAAGCATCTGGGGCCGTGGGTTCCTCCGCCGCTTTCCGGTGGGCCCGAGCATATTCCCGGGGGCTCTGCCCGTATGCGCTGCGGAACGCCCTATAGTAGTTTGCATAATCCTTGAAGCCGCACAGCAGATAAGCCTCGTTCGGCACGGTTCCCCGTCCCAGCAGTTCACACACTGCGTGGAGCCGCTGCTGCATCAGGTAACGATAAACGC
>NZ_JARFIS010000503.1:0-311 GCF_029076575.1 Faecalibacterium sp. DFI.5.82 | reverse complement strand
GGGCCTTTTCACAGGCAAGGCCCAGCGTCATCACCTTGGTGATGGATGCCGGGTGCAGTTCCTCGTTCATGTTCTGCTGGGCCAGCACCAGACCGGTGTCGGCATCGATGATGCAGTCCGCTTCCGTAGCCGTCAGTGCAGGCCCGGCAGCTGCCGCGCCCGGCGCAAACGCCGCCAGTGCGGTCAAAAGCACCGCACACAGCATGGCGATGTGTTTTTTCATTCCAGTTCCTCTATCTCAAGATATTATGATATAGTATACCACATTTTTATCCATCTGAAAAGAGAAACCCTCAGTTCCACTCCCGGAG
>NZ_JARFIS010000502.1:0-311 GCF_029076575.1 Faecalibacterium sp. DFI.5.82 | reverse complement strand
ATGTGCAAGGTGTTCGGCATTCCGCCGCTCCGCCGCAAGGCCCACTTCTGCGCCATCTCTTCCACCTCCGGCACCGCCACTGAGGTGACCGCCTTCTCCATCATCACCGATTATCAGAAGGGCCTCAAGTACCCCATCGCTGACTTTGAGATCACCCCCGATGTCGCCATCGTCGATCCCGATCTGGCCGAGACCATGCCCAAGAAGCTGGTTGCCCACCCCGGTATGGATGCAATGACCCACGCCATCGAGGCTTACGTTTCCACCGCCCACTGCGACTACCCCGACCCGCTGGCCAAATTCGCCATCCG
>NZ_JARFIS010000501.1:0-311 GCF_029076575.1 Faecalibacterium sp. DFI.5.82 | reverse complement strand
TCAGAAATACACACAGCTTATCTCGCCATCTTCCATCTCAGACTTCGGTACTAATTTCCCTCTATCTCTACCGGAACCAACACCCGGCTCTGAGACTTCATATGTGTCCAGGTGCTTAACTCTTTTGGTGGTGACGGAATCTCTACCGTCTGTGCATCGGCTACGCCTTCCGGCCTCACCTTAGCTCCCGACTAACCTGGAGCGGAAGAACCTTCCTCCAGAAACCTGAGGCTTTCGGCCATGCAGATTCTCACTGCATTCGCGCTACTCATTCCGGCATTCTCACTTCTATACACTCCACAGCCGCTTAC
>NZ_JARFIS010000500.1:0-311 GCF_029076575.1 Faecalibacterium sp. DFI.5.82 | reverse complement strand
TCCGTGACGTGGATGCCCAGAACGGTGCCCGCGTGCCCACCGGTGTCCTGAACGAGATGCTGGCCCGCGCTACCGCCCGGATGCAGCCGCCCAGTCCAGCAAACGGGAATCGTCCTGCTCGGTCAGGTTCCGGCTCAGCAGCTTCTCGCACATAGCGCGGGCCAGTGCGGTGGTCTGTGCGTCGGCTTCGCGCAGCTTGTGCTGGCGCTCTGCCTCAGCAGCGGCCTTGCCCTCGGATACAATGGCATCGGCCTGTTTCTGGGCCTCGGCCAGCAGCTGCTGCTTTGCAGTTTCGGCCTGCTGCTCGTAAG
>NZ_JARFIS010000050.1:0-512 GCF_029076575.1 Faecalibacterium sp. DFI.5.82 | reverse complement strand
GGCAGGGCTGATGTGGATGACCTGCCCATGCAGACGCTCCACCAGCGGAGCGTACTCACATTCTGGGTCGCAGATGATGATATCATCGTCCGTCACGAGGAATGTCCCGCATTCCCGGTTACGGCGGCCAGATCGATGTGAACATCAGCTATATGGGCTGATCTGACTGCAAACAAAAAGAGCGAAGATTCAACCGAATCTTCGCTCTTTTTTGATGGACAGCTTATGCGAACATATCCTTCAGCTTTTTGAATAAGCCCTTGCGCTTTTCGTAGTTCTCCTCTTTCAGGGTGCCCTCAAACTTCTTCAGGGCATCCCGCTGGGCCTTGTTCAGCTTCTTGGGGATCTCCACCTCGCACTTGACGTACATATCGCCCCGGCCGCGGCCGTTCAGCTACTGGATGCCCTTGCCGCGCAGGCGGAAGGTGGTGCCGCTCTGGGTGCCTTCGGGCACGGTGTACTCCACCTTGCCGTCAATGGAAGGCACGGTGATGCTGTCGCCCAGAACCGCC